>DRHN01000226.1 GCA_011049595.1 Spirochaetota bacterium
AGTGTTGTAAATGTCAAGACCCATGTCCACAAGGTCGGACATTATTTCCCTCAGGTCGCCGCAGCTGTGGAGGCACACGTATTTTCCCCTGCTTTTTATTTTATCAAACATCTGTTTCATACCCGGTTTTATGTATTTCCTCCACAAAGGAGGCCCCATTATCAACCCGCTTTGCTGTCCCCAGTCATCGCCAATGTAGACTGCCTCAAACCCGTAATCAAGAACCGTGTCAAGCAGCTCGAGATGGTGCTGCAGGATACGTTCAAAGAGCTCGTGGGAAAAAGCTTCGTTCAGCAGCATGTCCGAAAGTATGTTCTCCATGCCTCTCAAACTCCATGCCCGCTCAAAATAGTTCATCGTGATGAGAAACATGCGGAACGTTTCCCTCTCATCAGCCAGCAAACTCCCGCACAGTTCGCGCGCAAACTCTTTTTTTACCGGCGGGAAACTGTAATCCCTGAGAGACGGCTCTTTTACAGGATGGTCAGAGATAATACCCACATCTCCGTGCGCAGGGTCTTTCTGCCAGGTAACACCAAAAAGGTCAAGCTCTTTATCCGAACCCAGCTTTGTATTTTTTTTATACTTCGCCTTTGAGAGATGGTTTCCAAGATAGGCTTCGGGGTCCCGGCATCCGGTGCTTTCCATGAGTTTCTGCGTAAATCCTGTTGTCAGGTCTATCTGGTACGGGACGGTGTCGGAATTTCTATTTTCAATCGCGGCGATCACCCTTTCGCGTGGTGTCATACAAGCACCTCAATTCTATCTGATATATTTTCTGCCTGTCTTTTCATCCAAGCATCTCTTCAACCGCCCGGGAGGATGCCTCTTCAACGGTAAGAGATTGAAACTGTTCATGCGCATAGCTTATCGATGAGGAAGCATTTATCCGGACGATACCGGTGTTGTATTCGAGTTCTTCAAGTATTTCCTTGATATTACTGTAGCTTCCTCCCTGTGCCCCCACACCCGGTATAAGCAGAGGTACGGAGCATTTTATGCTGCCCAGAAGTTCGATGCAGCCTCTGAACTCGTTATGTGTCGCCCCTATCACGGCCCCGGACGAACTTACACTTCCGCTCCAGCCGCATACAGCTCTGAGCACATGTTCGTACAGGTGTTCGCCTGTTTCGAGACGCCCGAGCTGAAAGTCCGCTGCCCCCCTGTTGCTTGTAAGAGCGAGGATGTAAAACCCCTTTTCATGATATTTAAAAAAGGGCTCAAGCGAGTCGTATCCAAGATACGGGTTTAGTGTTACGGAATCGCCGCCGAGGTATTCAAATATGTACCTGGCGTAAGCCGCGGCAGTTCTCCCTATATCGCCCAGTTTCGCGTCTATTATTACAGGCATGCCTGCGGATTTCACTTTTGCTATTATCTGAACAAGAGCGGAAAGACCATCCATGCCGTACTGGAGGTAGAAAGCGGCATTGGGCTTTACAGCCGATATTTTTCCGGCTATCGCGTCGAATATTCGTATAAAATAGTTCACTATCTCGTCCGCCAGGTTTTTTGAAGTATCTATCTTCATACGTTCGACAATCGGGTCCATACCGAAACAGAGAATGGTATTTTTTTTTGCGTATTCATTTTGAAGCAGATCCAGATATCGACTCATTTCTTGTTCGGCCTCTTCCATACCAGCTCTTGCGATCCAGCCGGTCACAACATGGTCTTTTCAGGATATTTGTGCCGCTTTTTCCGGGTTCTTGTAAAAAAAACCGCTGTCATACGCCGCAAACCCTCTAACGGCTGTTATAAAGGGTTTGTATGCCGTCATCACCCCATGAAACGGCGACCATCCGCTTTTTGTCTCGTACCCTTCCTCACCTATGACAAAGTTTCCCTCCCGGAAAACCGCGAAGTCAGCCTGCAGACCGGGCTTGACACAGGTCCGGTCGGATATTTTAAAAAAACTGCCCGCGGCTCCCGATGTCAGCCTGAGAAGAGTCCTTAAAGTCAACATACCGTTCTTCCACGCGGTGAGCAGGAGCGGGAAGGCGGTTTCAAGCCCCGGGAAACCTGCCGGCGGGTTTTGCCCTTTCTTTTCCGCCCAAGTGTGCGGCGCGTGGTCTGTTCCCACGATGTCAACAGTTCCGTCGCGAACACTTTCCCAGAGCGCGTCCACGTCCCTCTTGCCGGCCAGCGGAGGAAGA
>DRHN01000227.1 GCA_011049595.1 Spirochaetota bacterium
GATGTGTATAAGAGACAGCATGGTTAAGAGCGAAGGCAGCAAGATCCAGTACGCACTCCTGGCATGTGCAGAATATCGTGCCTTCCTCTTTAAGTTTTTTGATTCTTTCAAATACCATTTCTTCTGTCCGGTTTTTAAGGTTTTCCAGACTATATCTATTTTGAAGTCTCATTTTTCTACCCTCCGGTTTACAACTATTTCCCTTACAGCTGCACGCCCTCGCATATTTTTTCTGATAATCCCGGGATACCGGGATCAGACAATGCAGTTTTCAATTGTTCTCTCCTTTATTTTTAGTCATGTTCAGGGCCCTGATCGACAGTTCCCCTGTAAGGTTGTCGAAGATTATAGTTCTGCCGTAATTTCCACCTGTGTCTTCGAACACGACCGGGATCTGCAGGCGGCCGAGGATATTTTTTGCAGCCTCAATATTTTTCTTTCCAATAGTGGTAATAATTTTTTCGCTGCTGTATTTGAACATATTAGCCCCCCCGACCAGAAAGGCCTTCATGTCGGATTTACTGCTGCCTTTTAAGGCCATCTCCTTTACAAGTGCCGGTATCGCGGTGTCGGCGTACTTTCCTACTGCGCTGTCATCGCTCCTCTGTTCGGGGAGCATAATGTGAGCAAGCCCGCTTATGCTCCTTTTCCGGTCGGAAAAAATAACCCCCACACAAGAGCCGAGTGTTGTTTTGAGATTCATCCCCTTTTTGACAATCCAATGAAACCTTCAATTTCTTTGTATTGTCTGCTCAAAGACTTTATTACTATCTCCTCGTTCCCAAAAAGCCTGGCCACCCCGAGTCTTACTTTCCTGTCTGCATAGTCCACGATCACCACGGGCAGCCCTGTAATTTTTTCTAAAGAAGAGTAAGTGTTTCCCGTACCCTTGGCTTCCCCGAGGTGTACCATCGAGAAGACCTCATCTCTTAATCGGATCACCTTGCTCTCTCCCACGGTGTGATGGCTCGATTCAGTGGCTTTGATTATCTCTTGCACCGAGACATCGGTTTTTAATTCCATTTGATCTTTCCCTTGCCGCCTCAAGCCCGTCCTTCTCTTTCATGGTGATATCCATCGTAACCAGGTCGGGTTTGAGCTCTTCATATTTTGCGACCACCTCCCTGCCGTTTACGGCTTCACCCGCTATTTCATACCCTTTAGGAATAAGGATATCTTTGACCAGAACACGGATAAAGCTGGCATCATCCACAATAAGGATTTTTTTCCCCATGAGATCATCTCCATTTAGGATTAAAAGGATTTCAAAATATTCTGCAAGTGCTGTGCCAGGCCGTCGTAGGGTTTATGATAACGTGGGTTAGTGTTTATTGAGGAAGATAATGTGTGTTTTTAGCTAATAATATATAATAATGACAAAAAATATATAAATTAACCGGATCATTTTATTGAAAATGTGTTCATTCATTCAATGCCGTGTCAACCAGCATGAACAATATGTTCAGACATTTGGACAGTGTATGCAGCCGATCAGAAAAAGCGTTGATCAGGTTTCTTTCCTCCTTCAGGAAAGGTCCTTCATCGCTTTTCGGTTTTTCTTCCGTATATCAGACCTCCAAAACGCCGGCCTGCTTTCCTGACACCATAATGGCACTACCCTGCTTCCATAAGCTTTCCTTAATAATTAGCTGTGCTGTACTGTTCGTCTTCTATAATTAACCGGGCCCAGGTTATTTCCGGATACTGCCAGGAAGCTGGAATCAGTTCAACGGTGCCCTGAAGTAGCTCCCTCAAAGTTATGCCCGGCCTCTCAACAAGTATAGATAGACCGTAGAGACAGTTGAGTTCCTTGACCCGCTCACCAAGAGCCTGCGTGCACCGCCGCACTGTCTCTTCCATCAGCTTCCTTTCGGTGATGTCCTGTACATGAGAGACGAAATATAGAGGATTATCCTGAGCGTCCCGGATAAGGGAGCTCGAAACTTTCCCCCAGACTTGATGGCCATCTTTGTGGAAGTATCTTTTTTCAAAAGTGCTGCCGTTAATATGTTCAAGTTTTTAATTTTGGATAAAACCCGGGCTCTTATCCAGGTCATCAGGATGAGCGATGTCATTCACATGCATTCGTTCAAGCTCTTCTTTGCTGTATCCGAAAATTCCTCACATTTGATCATTGACTTTAAATAGATGTCCGTTTAGATCAACCAGGCACATTCCGATATTGGCCTTCTCGAAAGACAGCCTGAATCTCTCCTCACTCTTCTCCAGGGCTTCCTTGTTTTGCTTCAATTCTCTGAATAGAAGGTCATAGGGCTTTTGCAGTCCCGCTTCGACCAGGGCCTTGTAGATGAAATAAAAAGAAGCAATCTTCAAAAAGTGCCCGGCCATTTTGGAAAAACCATAGACGGATATGTAAAAAGTAAAAGCCAATTCGGAACCTATGGTCAGAGCGACCGAAGCTACCAGCATTCTGAGAACGCCCGGGTCAAATTCCCTGCGTCGTTTATATATCAGAAAAATAGAGCCAGGGAGGATCAAAGAGATCACGTACTCGCTGATTTTTTTGAATGGAGTCAACCCGGTTCCTTCTACGAAACAAACAGGAAAAACCCCCCAATAGAAAATGGAACCGAGCAGGATTGCAGTGACCACGGCGTAACATGAAAATATAAAACCCGGTTTCACCCTGCTTCGAAAAAAATACGGGAAGGCAAGGAAAGACAGTATAGCTTTTTCATTGATTAGCGATTTTACTTTCATGTTTATATTTCCATGGGTTTTTCCGGGAAAACACAACCCTCTTCGCATTTATTCAAACTTTAGTGACATCTGCCGTAAAAATTTTCTATTTTTCAATAAGTTGTCGACAATAGTCCATGTTCTCGTGCTTTTTTTTATACAAAATTATAGACTGTAATTTATTAAAAAACAAATATTTATAATCAAAAGAGCTAATTGAGACAAACGCTTTATTTTAAAAATTATTTGCACCAGCATTAATGGTATCTTATAATTTGAACTGAAGTATTGTTTATAACTCATCAAATATTTGGTTCCACAAATTTTTTCCACGCGGTTCTTGAGCCCGAATTATTCAGGCAATGATAACGTTTATTATTTTTCCGGAGCGGTTAAAGTGAAAGATAAAAATAAAACAAAAGAGCAATTGATACGAGAAGTAAAAACAATGCGTCAAAGGGTGAGTGAACTGGAAAAAGCAGCTGATGCGGCAAATAGTGCAAAGAGCAGTTTTCTTGCTAATATGAGCCATGAACTGAGAACTCCATTGAACTCGATTTTTGGCTTCAGCCAGCTGCTGGAAATGGAATCAGATAATCTCAGCAAGGACCAGCTCCAATTTGTAGGGCATATCAAAAGCAGCTGTGATCATCTGCTGGAAATGATAAATGATATACTGGACATATCCAAAATAGAAGCAGGGGAAATGGAAGTTGTGAAAAAGCCCTTTGATCTCCGCCATATGCTCAGAAGGGTTCCTTTAATGGCTAAATACCCGGCAGATAAGAAGAAAATACAGATAGAGATGAAAATTGATCCGGATCTTGGTTTAATTGAAGCTGATGAAGTAAGAATAAAACAGGTACTTTACAATCTCCTTTCCAATGCAATTAAGTTTACCGACCCGGGAAAACGGATTGGGATGAACGCCCGTAAAGATGAATTTCAGATTATCATCGAAGTGTGGGATGAGGGAATTGGAATAACCGGGAAAGACCTTGAAAAGATATTTGATCCGTTTAAGCAGGTCAGTCATGCGGGTTCAGGAAGACCTGAAGGGGCCGGCCTTGGACTTGCTATATCAAAGCGGATCATAGAGCTCCATGGAGGAAGCCTCAGTGTTGAGAGTAAAA
>DRHN01000228.1 GCA_011049595.1 Spirochaetota bacterium
AGAACCTTTCGTCGGAGCTTGGCTTTTCAAAAGAACATCGAGATTTAAATATAAAAAGGATCGGGTTTGTAGCATCGGAGATCACAAAAAACGGCGGCATCGCGATCTGCGCGCCGATCGCGCCGTATGACAATGTCCGTAAAGAGGTCAGGAACAAGATCTCGCCTCTTGGAGGTTTTATCCTTGTGCATGTTTCCACCCCTTTGGAAGTGTGCGAAGAGCGCGATAGAAAGGGGCTCTACGCAAAAGCGAGGGCCGGGATAATAAAGGAGTTTACCGGGATCTCGGACCCCTATGAAGCGCCTGAAGACGCAGAGCTGGACATCGATACTATAGATATGACACCGGGCGAGTCTGTCCAGCTGATCGTTCTGCATCTCGAGCGGGAAGGGTATATTTCGGGAATATAATCGTGAGTAGTTGGAAGTAACCGGGATTTTTACCGGCAAGCAATAATAAACGAACTGATCTGATGTAAAGGCTGAATGAAGAGCAAAGGAAATAGTGTGACGGCAGATCGCAAAGTACTGCTTAAACAGTTGTTAATAACAGGATTACGGGCCTCGAAACAGGCAGGACACGCAATTTTATCGGTATATAATACGCCATTTGACGTAGAATACAAGCAGGATGAATCACCGCTGACATTGGCAGACAAACGTTCGCATGATATAATTAAAAAAGAGTTGGAAGCAAATTTCCCCGATGTCCCCATATTGAGTGAGGAAGGAAGAGATGTTCCCTATGCGGAAAGGAAAAAATGGAAGTATTCCTGGCTTGTAGATCCCTTGGACGGCACAAAAGAGTTCGTTAAAAGGAATGGTGAGTTCGCGGTAAATATAGCTTTGCTTGACAAAAACAGACCTGTTTTGGGGATAATATATATCCCTGTCCTGGATGTTATCTATTACTCTCTCGAAGATACCGGGTCGTTTAAACTGGGAACAGGGCAACTGGAAACGGGCAGCCTTAAACCGCATACAACACAAACCTTGAGGGAACCCTTAAACAGCAGTGTCGAAAGCTCTGCCCGTGCAAGCGCCATATTGGACAGGCTATTTGAAAACAAAATCGATATAAATGATTATGAATCTGTTTACGATGATCTCTCCGCGTGCTCCACGCGGTTGTCCGTCGCAGAGAAAATTGAAAATGGCGGGAAATCCTCTCTTACTGTAATTGTAAGCCGGTCTCACATGACCGGTGAAACAGAACAATTCCTTGATAAATTGAGGCAGAGGTTCAAGACAGTAAACAGGGTATCCCTGGGAAGCTCTTTAAAATTATGCGCTATTGCCGAAGGCAGCGCTGATGTGTATCCTCGTTTTGCGCCGACCATGGAGTGGGACACAGCAGCGGGACAGGCTGTCATTGAGCAGGCAGGAGGATATTTTTCGCAGGCAGGCACGGACCGCCTGTTCGAATACAACAGAAAAAACCTTGTGAACCCCTGGTTTGTCGCGGCTGGGGACATGGAGTATATTCAAGTGTAAATATATGTAAATCGTGGTGCAGTCGGAAGTTTGTTTGTTAATGAGTGAAAAATATAAAAGCCTGAAAAGGGTCCTCCTTTGGGTTCTGGTCGCGCTGTATACAGGATCCCTTCCTTATGTGATCTTGGGTTTTATTATTGTGCATACATCTGTTCAATGTCAAGAAAAGCAAGACCTTCCGGGGAGTTTATCCCATGTGGCTTTTGGCCTGGAATGGACTTTATGTGTCACTTGGGATTGTCGCGGTTTTCCATCAATACCACTGCTTCCATAAAGAAAATTACATTCAAAAAAATATGGAGGGAGCGGATACAAAAACTAAAGAAGTTGCAACGGCAAATCTCTGGGTTTTTGTTCTTCTGGCCATTCTCCTTGTCATGCATGCTCTAGTTATATTCGTTGCCATTTCAGGGTGGGAGTTTTTGTGAGATATAAATCTTTTTATAATCACTAACAACAACTGAAAAAATTCTTGCCTTTTTATACATTTTGGGATATTATTTCCAATATTGTATAGAAGAGGTAGATATATGATAAAAAGAGAATCCCATGATGTTATTATCGAACTTTCCAGGTCTTTTCCCGTTGTAACCATTACAGGACCAAGGCAGTCAGGAAAAACTACCCTTGCAAAAATGGCATTCCCGGAAAAAGAGTATGTCGCGATGGAAAATCCCGGTATCCGGGAATATGCAGAAAATGATCCAATCGGTTTTCTAAACCAGTATCCTGAAGGGGCAATACTGGATGAGATACAGCGCGTGCCTGACCTGCTGTCATACATTCAAGTTATTGTTGATGAAAAGCAGATAAATGGCTTCTATATTCTTACTGGAAGCAATCAATTTGAATATATCAAATCTATCAGTCAGTCACTTGCAGGAAGAACCGGAATTTTAAAATTGCTTCCTTTTTCATTTAATGAAATTTATACAAACAGGGAAACAGTTGTAGATGAAATCCTTTATACTGGATATTATCCAAGGATTTTTGATCAAAAAATAAAGCCGGTACACTTTTATACTTCGTATTTAATGACGTATCTTGAAAGGGATATAAGGAATATAATCAGGGTTCATGATTTGTCATTATTCCAGAAATTTGTTGAATTATGCGCTGGAAGGACCGGGCAGGTGTTAAATAAAAACAGCCTCGCGAATGAATGCGGCATCTCGAATAAAACTATTGAAGAGTGGCTTTCAGTCCTTGAGGCCAGTTTTATAATATTTCGATTAAGGCCGTATCATAATAATTGGAATAAGAGGATTGTGAAATCCCCCAAGCTGTACTTTCTTGATACCGGGCTTGTGTCTTATCTTTTAAGGATTGAAAGTGCGCAGCAGATTAAAAATCATCCTTTACGGGGAGAAATATTTGAAACATTTATTGTAAACGAGTTTCTAAAAAGAAGGCTGCATTTCGGGAACAGGGAAAATATTTATTATTTCAGGGACAATAATAATAACGAAGTAGACCTGGTAATTGATACGGGTTACGGTCCGGTGCCTGTGGAAATTAAGTCAGGGCAGACAATTAATAATAATTTTTTTAAAGGGCTGGATTATTTTTCCAGGCTGCAGAAGAAATATATTCGTGCCGGTCTTGTTATTGGCAGGGATGTTTATGAGCGGAGGTCGGATTACCTGGTAGGGGGGTATCCGGATGTCTACCGGTTATATGATGAATTAGTTGAAGAAGGGAATTTTGTTTGATTAGAATATAGGCAAGTAAACAATCATGTAAAAAGAAGGTTTAATATGATATATTTACAGCCTCAAATATATGTAAATCGTGATGCAGTCTTTCAAACATTCAATCAAAACACTGTCATTACGGGAATTGTTACAGGCAGCTCTAATCTCTCAACATACATACAGCTTCAACCTCTGCCCGTTTGCGCACAACGGACGTAAGTAATTCCATGATATCAATTACATGAAAGAATAGGTGGACAGTTGCATTAAAATAAATATATTATACTGTCAATTATTATAATTAGTTTTGTGAAATATGGAGCAGTAATGGGAAAAGAGATCAAACAAGAAGTGAGCAGGGAGGAAGAGTCACGGTTTTCTCAAAAAGAGATAAAAGGGATGTTCGAGGGGCCCATATTAAAAATTCTTGTCTCTCTTGCGTTCCCGATTTTCGCCGGTATGATGTTCCAGATCCTCTACACCATTGTCGACACCATATGGATCAGCCGAATTGACCTGAATGACCCTTCCTATGTGGGGGGTACCGGGCTTGTGTTCCCGCTGCTTTTCCTGGTTATTGCGATCTGTTCGGGTATCCTGATCGGCACCAGCTCCCTTGTTGCCCGCTCGATCGGAAAAAAAGATCATTCCGTGCTGAACAGTACAGCGGAATCCGGGCTGATAATTGCCCTTGTTATGGGTTTTTTGTTCGTGTTGTTCGGATACATTTTCGCGAAACAGCTTGTCCGGGCCCTTGGGGCAAGCGGCGACTATTACACCCACGCACTTGAATATTTTCGGTATTTACTCCCCGGCTCACTTATACTTTTTTTACTTCATGTTTTTAACGGGATACTCCAGGGTGAGGGCCTCATGAAACCAGTGATGATTTCAATGATCATCGCGACCATCATGAACATCATCCTCGATCCCGTGTTCATTTTTTTATTGAAGCTCGGAGTAAGAGGTGCGGCTATCGCCACTGTTATTTCACAGGCTATTGCTCTAATATATATCATAAGAATTTTTTTAATGAAAAAAACACTCGTTCAGGTCGAGTGGAAACCGGAAAATATCGATTTCGGGATCATAAAACAGATCGTTTCGGTGGGGTTCCCTCAAACAGCCGGACAGTTCACCATGGCTGTCAGCTTCCTGTTTTTTAACAGGATCGTAGTCTCCATTGACGAGCTGGCCCTGACGGCATTTTCGATATGCGGCCGATTCGATCAGATAATCATCTTTCCCATCCTGGCGATCGCCTCGGCCCTGGTTACGATGATAGGGCAAAATTACGGAAGAAAAAATTTCGACAGGGTTGGAAAAATATGGAGGACCGGCCTTCTGCTTACTGTAGGTGTTGTAATATTTCTGGCAGCCGTAATGATCACCATAGCCCCGCATGTATATCCCTTTTTTTCCGCTGTCGACAAGGTGGTGTGGTATGCCGTGCTGCAGACACGCATAATGGAGTTCACATTCGTGTTCGCGGGTATCGGTATCCTTGCAAGATCCGCCTTTCAGGCGGTCGGTAAACCTATGCCGGCGTTTATAATTACTGTTCTGAGGCTCGCGGGGATAGCGATTCCCATGGCGTACTTTTATGTGAGGGTGCTTGACCTGGGCATTTACGGCGTGTGGTTCGGTATCATTACAGGTAATGTGATAGGCGCTGTGCTGGCATTGATACTGATTAAGAATACGATGAAAAAGCTGATGCCGGTAAACAGGAAAACCGGTAACACTTGAGTATTTATATGACCGTCTGTTTCTGGAATCATATTTCTAATCGAGAATGTGGCTTGTCCGCATTTGGGAAGAAAAATGAACAGGATAAATGTTTTATTGGACGAAATTAAAAGTATTTCTAATCAGGACGGGGATATTTTATGCGTCTTTCAATTCGGGAGTCATGTTCAAGGCAAGTCCAATAAATCTTCTGATATGGATGTATGTTTAGTATTAAATATTGATAATTATTCTCCTTTGATGCTTTCACAGAAAAAACTGGAGTATTTAAAAAGATTTCCCGGGGTTGATATACAAATATTTCAGCAGTTGCCTCTATATATCAAAGTTAGGATATTAAAACATGGGATAATTATATTGTGTAAAGATGAGGACAAAATATATGACCTTGCATTCTCCGTGATAACCGAATATGGTGATTACGTGCATATATATAGAGAATATTTAAAAGAGATAGAAAATGCTATGTAAAAAACATTTTTTTAGAATGACGCATATTAAAGGAGTATAGATGAGACATGTTTTAGTTACAGGCGCCGCGGGATTCATCGGATTCCATCTTTCTAAAAAACTGCTGAATAACGGGTTTTTTGTCACAGGTATTGATAACCTCAATGA
>DRHN01000229.1 GCA_011049595.1 Spirochaetota bacterium
CCACTACCCATCCGAAAAACGTTTTAAGGAAAAAAATCGTCCATTTGACAGCACGCAGGAAGATAAGGAGGTAGTTGTCGCCAATCTCACTGTTCTGCAGCGGGCCAATATTAGATGGAGTCTGGAGTATTTCACTTACCTGGAAGACACCGATGGCTTTTAAAAGGAATTTTCTGCGAGCATCGCCTGCCGGTACCTTCGGTGCGGATGCTTTCTCTTGCTTATCCATCATCTCCTCAATTTAATTTTTATTTCAGTTGTATTGCCGGCTTTAACCGTCACCTTTTGTTGATAGGGCCGGTTTTTTTCGTGCCATGCCTTAAGCGTATATTCCCCGGGTGGGATAGCGGTTATTGTAAAGCTGCCGTCATTGCCCGTCTTGGCATAAAATGGATTAGGCAATACCATGATAAAGGCCGACATCTCCGTATGAACGTTGCACAATAAAGCAACCTTGCCTTCTTTATCAAAAGTTTTTTGTTTAACTATATCGCTACCATACGAGCCCAGGTTAAATTTTTTCGTTTTTGACGGTGAAAAAATATTGTGAAGCACCGTATCGCCGTTCGCAAAATCAACTGTTGTACCGACAATAACAGGCAGGACATGGGGGATGAATATGAGGTTCTTCTGGTCTATCCGGGGACGGTTGGCAGGGGGGGCAAATGTTCCCGGAACATCTGCAAGAAAAACTACAACGTCCGCTGACCGGCGTGCCCGCAATACCTTAACCTTACCGCTGATAGAGCCGGTATTTTCACCTGCAAAAACGGGGGCCGCAATTAAAACAGAAAATATCAGACAATATAGCCTTTTAAACATTAATATATCCTTTTTTTTTAGATTCAGAAGGCATGATCGAGCGAAAACCCACTCCCGATTGTTTTCCGGGGCTTCCCCCGGCACCCATCGCTTACACATTATTATTTTTTCTTACTCCTTAGCATGCCGGGGTTAACCGCATGGGGGCGTAAAAATGACTGTAGGGCAGCGGGAGCGCCTTTAGAGCGCTCCCACTACCCATCCGAAAAACGTTTTAAGGAAAAAAATCGTCCATTTGGCAGCAATGTGCCTTAGAGCTATCCGCACCAACCTAAAAAGCAAACATAACATTCACTTTAAATGTATCAGCGCCATCGGTGTCTTCCAGGTAAGTGAAATACTCCAGACTCCATCTAATATTGGCCCGCTGCAGAACAGTGAGATTGGCGACAACTCCCTCCTTATCTCCCTGCGTGCTGTCAAATTCCTTGGACCCATAGCGAAGATTAGCCATAAGCCACGGATAGAACAGGTACTGTGCATCAACAACAAAGGCGGTACTGTCTATATCCGCCCCTCCAGCTACTTCATCGTTTCCAAAGACTACCGCGCCTCCGATATCAAGCCGGCTGTATTGAAGCCTAAGGTCAACTCCCAGGCGATTGTAATCTTCATCAGGAGTACCCTCATCACTGGGCTTGCCAAAATAACCGAACGTACCAACCGTAATCGAGTCATCTCTCCAATTATCCTTCTGAACCAGCTTGCCGATTTCCGGATCACTGGCGGCACCGCTTCCATCGAGCCCCATTCCTCCAAGCTTAAAACCAACGCGATAAAACAAATCTTTGTCACTATTATTGTCAGAGTTAGTTCCGTTTCCATTGACAATACCAAAAGCGTATTCAACCCGGCTGCTTATAATCCCATTGAGCTCCAGCCCTGACTGTTTAGTGCGCAGATTTTTATCGGATCCACCGGTCTCAACAGTATAGTCATAGGCCATAAAGTGAGACGAGGTCAGCCTGTTGTCGTCTTTAAACCCACGCGCGGCTCCGGTTTCAAACCTGCCAAATTTAAGGTTGACCATACCCTGTGTGTCGCCCAGCAGGTCATTGAATTGAACATAGAGGGCTCCCAGCTTGTCTTCATCATTCGCAAACTCCTTTTCAAACACTAACCATTCGCCAAAAAAGGAGATTCTTTCGCCCCAATTGCCGCCAATGAGCATCTCAAGCTCGTGAGGTGCATCAAAGTTTGTGTCAGCATCGGCATCCTCTGTCCAAACGAATCGTTGGTGTCCGTAGAAAGCGATCGGCACCGTTGCCGGAAGTAATCCCGGCCAAACTGCTTCAGGCCACACCTCTTTCCATGCTTCGGCCCCAAGCGATACAGGTTTTTCTTTTACATAGGCTTCATCTCCTCCGGGCATCCGATATCCAAGACGTCGGAAAGCATCCCCAAAGGCGTTTCTTTTGGGTATGGCAATGTGACAGGTAGTGCAGCTAGTGCGGTACTTCCTGGCAAAGGTAGGTATAGCCTCGGCATTTTTGGGGGAAAATCCTCCCAAAACAAAAACGAAAGAGATTGCCAAGATTAGTGTCCAAAACATTATTTTCTTCATTTTTCTTCTCCTCAGTCTATGCTCCTTAACTGTTAGATTTCATTTTTCAATTTTCCTTTAATTCTCCCTTGCGGCATTGAAAATGTTTTTC
>DRHN01000230.1 GCA_011049595.1 Spirochaetota bacterium
AAATTACCCTCGTCGGGTACAGCTTCCTCCTCTATCCGGATAAACCTGTCAGCGTCCTGTATCGATGAAAAAATGCCTACTCCGACGCCTCCGGCTATCGCCGCCCCGACCGAGGTCGCTTCATCAATAAAGTTCAGCCTGGAGATAGGCTTTTCGAGAATATCCGCGAAGATCGTTCTCCAGAAACTGCTTCTGGCCCCTCCCCCGATGATCCTGATAGTCCTGCAATCCACCCCCTGATCTTCAAACGCCTCTTTTATTATTTTCATATTGAAGGCCACCCCTTCAAGTACCGACCGCACGAGGTGGCCTTTTGTATGGATCATGGAAAGGCCTACAAAGCACCCCCTCGCATCCGGGTCCCACAACGGACTTCTTTCACCCATCAGGTACGGCAGAAAAATAAGGCCGCCGGATCCGCATGGAACCTTTGCGGCCTGCTTCGCAAGCAGATCGTACGCATCAAGCCCGGAGATGTCTGCTGAAAAAGTTTCAGAACCACCGAGGACATCTCTGAACCACTTTAATGAACCGCCCCCCGCCTGCATTGTACCGGCAGGCATGTACAGCCCTTTGTGAAAGTGGCTGAAGGTGGATGTTCTTTTCATGGGGTCGATCAGGGGCTTTTCGGTAGCAAGCCCCATCCACGTCGAAGTGCCCAGGTAGATATAAGCTTCTCCGCTTTTCACGACACCGGCCCCGCATGTGGCACACGGGCCGTCCCCTGCACCGATGACAACAGGTGTCCCTTCGGCAAGGCCGCATTGAGAGGCTGCACTCCGCGTCAACTTTCCTGCTACATCGGTTGACTCGATAAGGTCCGGCAGTTTGTTTTTATCAATTCCTGAAGCCGCAATCAGCTCGCCCGACCATTCCAGGGACCTGATATCGAGGAGGTTAGTGCCGGACGCGTCGGAATAATCTGAAAATATCCTGCCAGTCAGCCTGGACACCACATAATCCTTGGCGTGCACAAACTTGGCCGTGTTTTTGTAGATCTCAGGCTCGTTATCTTTTATCCACATGATCTTGGACGCCGAATAGGACGCGCTCAACCGGTGGCCTGTCAAACGGTACACATTGTCTTCGCCAATGTTCCCGGCAATTTCCCCGGCCTGCTTTGTGGCACGCAAATCAGCCCATATTATGGAGTTCCTCAGCGCGTTTCCGTCTCTATCCACCGGCAAAGCAGCCATCATCTGTCCGGAAAAGGACACAACAGCGATATCAGAGGGTTTTATTCCAGTCTCCGAGATCAGGGCTTTTGTAGTTTTACAAAATGCCTCCCAGTAGTCAGCTGGGTCTTGCTCGGCCCACCCTGTTTTTGGGTAATACGTGAGATACGCTATAAAAAAACTTGCTATTAGCCTGCCTTCGTCACTGAAAAGAGTGGCCTTATCACCGGTTGTACCGAGGTCGTGCGCGATTATGCAAGGTCTCATTATTTTTCCCTCCTGATCTTACTATTTAGTTCCCGGTGATGACTCCCACCGGATGATCTCCCCGCTACGGATCACAATGCGAACATCCTTCAGAACACGTTTATTATAACCGGCTTTACAGGTTCGACAGTCACCGGAAACAGTCTATCATATATGAATTAAATCGTAAAGCGGAAGTAACCATGTTTTTCGATGTATTAGATCTAAAACATTGGAACCAGGTGGATATTAAGCCGGGCAGACCGCCCGGTTGGGTTGGTATCCGGGGGATGCTTGCCGTTGGATCTCTACAAAGTATACTATACAATTTTTATTATATAACGGATTTATTTAAAATATTTTTTTATTCATTAATTTTCACCCTGCAAACCGTCAATATACTATTGATTTTACTGCTGACCGGGTTAATTTAATTATATGCATGAAAAAAAGTGATACGAACAATCCCCGGACCGGGGGAAAAAAAGATACAGCAAATGAAGTGGAGGGTCACTTTTCCACCCGGACCGGGCGCTGGGTGTTGTTTGCTACCGTGCTCGCATCCTCGATGGCTTTTATCAATCAGAGCACGCTAAACGTGGCGCTCCCCGCGCTGCAATCGGCCCTGGGTGCTTCCGGATCGGAGCTTTTGTGGATCATCAACGGCTACAACCTGATGATCGCGTCATTCCTTCTTGTCGGGGGCACGTTAGGCGACAGGTTCGGGCGCAAAAAGATCTTATGTGCCGGCATTGTTGTCTTTACTGCCGCGTCGCTTGCCTGCGGATTGTCCTTCACAACCGCGTTTCTCATTGGGGCGCGTGTAGTACAGGGGATAGGCGGCGCACTAATGGTCCCCGGGAGTCTGGCGATCATTACCGCGACGTTCCCACCTGACCGCCGCGGCAGGGCGATCGGTACGTGGTCTGCGGCAACTACGATTACCACGGTTGCAGGCCCGCTGATCGGGGGTGTCCTGGCAGAGAAGGGTCTCTGGCGGTTCGTGTTTTTTATCAATGTTCCGATCGCTATTGCCGCCCTCGCAGCGCTCATCCTCCACGTACCGGAAAGCATCGGCGAAGGTGCATCCCAAAAGATAGATTTCACGGGCGCGGGGCTCGCGACATTGAGCCTTGTGGGTATAGCGTTTGGGTTTACATCTGCGCCCGAATATGGTTTCAGCGATCCACGCGTACTCTTTTCACTTATTGCAGGAGGAGTACTGTTGGCTGCCTTTGTCTTTGTCGAAAAAAAAAGCAGTCATCCGATGCTGTCTCTCGCAATCTTCAGGTCCCGTTCGTTCAGCGGCGCGAACCTTCTCACATTTTTTCTTTACGGGGCGCTTGCAGCATACAGCCTGTTTCTGTCGCTCAATATCATTCAAATTCAGGGATACCGCGAAACTCTTGCAGGGGCGGTTTTTATCCCCTTTGTACTGCTGCTTGCCGGTATGTCAAGGTGGTCCGGAAAACTTGTTGATAAAAGAGGGCCCAGGATCCCGCTTGTGGCCGGGCCTTCAATTGTGGGTGCAGGTTTTCTTATAACGGGTTTTGCCGGTCTCACGGGAGGTCCAGCGGATTACTGGACAACCTTTTTACCGGGAATCGTTGTTTTTGGTGTTGGGATGGGGCTGACGGTTGCCCCTCTCACGACAACCGTAATGAGCTCCGTCACGGAAAAACTTGCCGGGACAGCGTCGGGTATCAACAATGCGGCATCACGGGTTGCCGGGGTACTCGCGATCGCTATTATGGGGTCCATCGCGCTTATCAGTTTCAATAATTCAGCTCTTGACCGTATCTCGGACATGGAACTTCCCTCCGGTGTGCGCTATGAGCTGGAAAAGGAAGTATCAAAATTCGGTGACGCCGGGGTTCCGGAGAGCGTACCGGCGGAGTTCTTCTCAGAGATCGATAGATCATTGAAATATGCGTTTGTCGATACTTTCAGACTGTTGATGTACATATGCGCGGCAATGGCATGGATCAGCGCGGGATTGGCCGCATTGCTGGTTAAACCGCGGCCCAGGCCCGGGTAGTTTCGGCTGCAATTGTTTCGAAATTAGTTCCTGGTGACAGAACCGGGTATAAACAAAACCGCCGGTTTTGACAGGCTCAACCGTGAATTGAGCCCCTTCAGTACCGGCGAAACACCGAAAAAAGTTAACGGGGAAATACCATGAAAATATTAAAAACC
The DNA here is from genome assembly GCA_011049595.1 of Spirochaetota bacterium. Classification (GTDB taxonomy): domain Bacteria; phylum Spirochaetota; class B62-G9; order B62-G9; family DRHN01; genus DRHN01. Next base: position 3,618 of record DRHN01000230.1, read on the forward strand.
TATTTAATGCTTGCAGCAGCGTTTTCTTTTTTAACATTTTTCCTGACTGCTTTTCAGGATACAGCCGCGGGGAGTGTCCCTCTTGAAAAGATCAATCTGCCTGAGGGTTTTGAGATCAATATTTTTGTCAGCGGCTTGAAAGAACCACGCTCAATGGCACTGAGTCCGGGCGGAACGCTGTTTGTCGGCACCCGGAAAACCGGCAGGGTTTATGCCGTCATTGACAGGGACAATGACTTTATCGCGGACAAGGTATACACCATAGCCCGGAATATGAATATGCCGAACGGTGTTGCTTTCATGGACGGCGCCCTCTTTGTCGCGGAAGTCGACCGAATATTGAGGTACGATAATATTGAAGCCGATCTAAAAAACCCCCCGGACCCGGTTGTTGTAAATGACAGTTATCCCGACGACAAGTGGCATGGCTGGAAGTTTATAAGATTCGGCCCGGACGAAAAGCTGTATGTGCCCATAGGGGCCCCTTGCAACGTGTGCGAGCGCCGCGATAAACGTTACGCAACCATAACGAGGATCAATAAAGACGGCACAGATTTCGAGATTTTTGCCGGCGGTATCCGGAACAGTGTCGGTTTTGACTGGCACCCCGAAACAGGTGAACTCTGGTTCACCGACAACGGCCGTGACCGCATGGGAGACAACGTGCCTCCCGATGAACTGAATCACGCCCCGTCCATAGGCCTGCACTTCGGGTTTCCCTACACGCACGGTAAAAATATTCCCGACCCCCAATATTCGAAAAACAAGGGGGGCATTTCAATCATGCCGCCTGCCATGGAGTTGGGCCCACATGTCGCCGCGCTGGGAATGCGCTTCTACACAGGAAATATGTTCCCGGCTGAATACAAAAATCAGATATTTATAGCCGAGCACGGGTCGTGGAACAGGAGCGTTCCTATCGGCTACCGGATATCTCTAGTAAGAATAAGAAACAATAAAGCGGTCAGCTATGAGGTGTTCGCCGAGGGATGGCTGCAGGGGGATGAAGCCTGGGGACGTCCGGTTGATGTTTTAATATTACCCGACGGGTCTCTTCTGGTTTCCGACGACAGGGCGGGGGTGATCTACAGGATCTCCTATTCGGGTTGACGATATCGATTTAAGTAAAGAGGTAAAAATAAATGACAAGGAAAATAAAAAAAGTATTGAAAAGCAAGCCGACGATTGAAGGCACCGGGGTACATTTAAAAAGGGCTTTTGGCTATGACCAGGTACCGATGCTCGACCTGAAATCACTGTTGACGGCTGCGCCGGAATAAAGATCATTTGCGGCACCGTCAATGGAACAGCGGGGCCGGTAATGGACATTGTGATCGATCCGGAGTATCTTGACATAACGGTACCTCCGGAAACAATTTTTAACCATGCAGTCAAAAAAGGCTGCACTGTTTTTGCTTTTATAATTGAAGGCTGCGGTCACTTTGAGCAGTAGAGGGACTCCTATTCCTATGAAATGGAAGGGGCCAATTATTTTGATATCGATAGAAATTGCTCAATGAAGAAAGGAACTCTCGTTATCTTCGATGATGGTGATAGAGTGATCGTTACTACCGGTGAAAGATCGGTCAGGTTTATTCCGGTTTCAGGCAAGCCGATCAATGAGCCGGTCGCGTGGTACGGTCCGATCGTCATGAACACACAGGAGGAATTAAGAATCGCATTTTCAGAATACCAGAACGGTACATTTATCAAACAGAGAGGCCCGAAAAAACATTGAATATTGCTTGAATTTGCATCTAATTTTATGGTAAACGGATGACCGGAGTATAGATTATTAAAAGGAGTGTTTACATGGAACAACAAAAACCAAAACCTAAGATTATTCCAAAAAAGAACGGCCCGTTTAAAGTTACAGGTCTTGAAAAATTCTCCAATTCCAGAAACGAGCCGATCGCAACAAAAAAAACCATGTTCTTCTGCCGCTGCGGCGGTTCGAAAACAAAACCTTTTTGTGACGGAACACATGCAAATATCGATTTTTCTGACGAGAAAGATGACGGGCGGGTCCCCGACAAACGGGAAAATTATAAAGGAAATAAGATCACGATCCATGACAACAGGGGAATATGCGCACATTCCGCTCTATGCACCGACAATCTGGTATCGGTATTTCGATTGGGGATCGAACCCTGGGTAGATCCGGATGGTGATATTCCGGAAAAAGTTAAAAAAGTAATCGATATGTGCCCTTCCGGCGCGCTCAGCTATTCATTGGATGGAGTTGAGCGCTCCGACAGGGGTTCTGACCCGGAAATCCATGTATCCCGCAACGGTCCCTATCTTGTAAGGGGAGGTGTGGAACTTGAGGGACATGACCTCGGGGAGGGGGCTTCCCCGGAACATTATACCCTGTGCCGCTGCGGCAAATCAATGAACAAGCCCCGCTGCGACGGCTCCCACTGGTATGCCGCGTTCAAGGACGATGAAGCCCTGACTATCTCCGGGGCAAACAGGGCCCTGGGGGGAAAAGAACCGCTATGGGAGCGTGTTGCCGGCCTGGATGAGCTAAAAGATGGTGAAACAAAAAAACTATCAATAAAAAACCGGCAAGTCGTATTATCACTGGTAAACGGGAAATACGGCGCGCTTGACGGCAGGTGCCCCCATCAGGGGGGCCCTTTGATAGATGGACGTATCGATAACGGCGTGATAAGATGTCCCTGGCACGGGCATGCTTTCAATCCGATCACAGGCAAAGCCCTTGGTGAAGACAGCGATATCAAAGCCTATGAGGTTGAAAAGCGTGAAGACGGCATCTACTTACTGCTGGATTCGCCCTCACGTTCGAATTGGACGGTGAGCCACGTTATGGTCGAGACCATGGTAAACTGGGGGGTAAAACATATATTTGGAATGGTAGGCCACTCAAACCTCGGCCTGGCTGAAGCAATAAGGGTTCAGGAGGAAAAAGGGAAGCTGACATTTATCGGCATACGCCACGAAGGCGCGGCATCCTTTGCCTGCTCAGGTTATGCCAAGGTTTCAGGCAGACCGGCTGCCTGCATGTCTATTGCCGGTCCGGGTGCCACTAACCTGCTCACAGGCTTGTGGGACGCGAAAATGGACCGGGTCCCTGTGCTTGCCCTGACAGGGCAGGTAAACACCCAGTTTTTAGGGCCGGGCGCATTTCAGGAGATCGATCTGCCGTCCGCGTTTGATGCCGTGAGCGTATTCAGCCAGACAGTGCTGCCGTCGAGTGATCACCGGGGCTTGATGTCCCTGGCCTTAAAGAATGCGATAGTGCAGAGAAATGTTGCTCATCTAATCTTTCCTGATGAAGTGCAGGCCCTCGACGCCGGAGACAGCGGGCCGGATTACCCGGACGGCAGGGTAAGCGACACAAAGATTACACCTTCGAAAAGTTCCATCGACCTGGCCCTTTACCGGATAGGCCGGGCAAAAAGACCGGTTATCATTGCGGGATACGGCGCACGGGAAGGAATGGAGGAGATCATCGCTTTAGCCGAAAAGCTGAACGCGCCGGTGCTGACAACCTTTAAAGGCAAAGGACAAATCTCAGATCATCATGCCCTGGGCTGCGGTGTGCTCGGGAGAAGCGGCACACCGGTCGCGAGCTGGTTCATGAACCGCTCAGATCTTCTTGTTGTATTTGGCGCCTCTTTTTCGCATCACACCGGGATAGACGCGAGCAAGCCTCTTGTTCAGGTTGATTTCGAGCGTATGGCTCTGGGAAAATTCCACCCTGTAGACACACCCGTGTGGGGAGAGGCCGGTATTACCGCGGCCATCCTATTAAATAATCTGCCTGAGCTGCTCGAATGTGTAAATTGCCGTAATGAAATCTCGGAACGCTGGAAGCTGTGGCGGGCAGAGAAAAAACGGCGGGCTTCAATTGAAAGTGATAAAGGTATCAATTCCGCAACTATTTTTGACGCTCTCAACAGGCAGGCCCCTGATAACGCCCTATTCTGCGTGGATGTCGGCAACAACACCTATTCTTTCGGACGGTATTATGAAAGCAAAAGCAACATGGTAATACTATCGGGTTACCTGGGTTCTATCGGATTCGCATTCCCCGCGTCAATGGGGGCCTGGTTCGCCCAGGCCGAACGGCCTGTAATTTCCATAGGCGGCGATGGAGGGTTCGGCCAGTACATGGGAGAGTTCAACACAGCGGTCAAGTACGGAATGAATATTACGCACATTCTTTTAAACAACGGTGAGCTGGGGAAAATTTCAAAAGAACAGCGGGAGAAGAACCTCGAGGTCTGGCAGACGTCCCTGCACAACCCCGATTTTTCAGAATACGCGAAACAGTGCGGCGGTTTCGGGATAAGGGTAAACAGGGGCGAAAAACTGGATTCTGCAATAAAAGATGCTATCGCCTACAAAGGGCCGTCACTCGTTGAAATAATTTCCGCTTAATTTACTAAAATTAGAGTGACGTTTTCACGGAAAACTGTGCGTGCATTTCCCCCTTTTCATAATTTTGATGTTTTTTACATTTCCTTCCAATTGAACGGCGGCGTATGATTCCTCGCTCAAGGGCCCGGGGTTCACTACTTTTGTTTTACCGATGGATCCTATTCCCCTGCTTTCATGTATGTGCCCTGAAAAACAAATAGCCGGCTGAACATCGAGGATGAACTCTCTTATTGAAACACTTCCCACATGCCTGCCGTCACCTGTCAGATCGCACTCTGTCCGGGCGGGAGGATGATGTGTAACGAGAATAACAGGCTTGTCCTGGGGCAGCTCCTCTTTTATTTCATTGAAAAGAAGTTTAAACTCCTCCTCTGTAAATTCATTTGGTGTCCGTCCCGGGCATTCAAGAGATCCGCCTGCACCGGCAACCGCATAATCCCCGAAAACCCTGCATCTGCCGTGAAGATTGACATCCTCACGCTGCAGAAAAGAATGGACAGATGGATAATCGCAATTACCGGGCACAGCCAATGAGTTTTCATTGATGTTTTTAATGGTTTTGAAAACAGCGGCTGCCTGTCTTTCTTTGCCGAAATGTGTCAGATCACCCGAAACAATGATAAGATCTGCATTTTTTAAATGATGCGCGAGCATTGCCAGACATTCAACGTTCCCGTGTATGTCCGATATTCCAATAACGGTCATCTCCTGCTCCTTTTTGTTTATTAACACCGAATCGGTTAAGATGATCCCCCGGGGAATGTGCAATAAAAAATACCAATAATCCTGTCATGGTCAAGATATTTTCATCTCAGATGAACATCGCGGTATATTGTATTCATTCATACCTTTGGAGCTAATAAAACAGTAATCCGGGGTTACAAATGGGGAGAGAAATGGCCGGCAGTTTTGGTGATGGAACTTCGTCAGCAAAGCGACTATCCGGTCGTGTTAATAGCTAAAAAAAAGCCCCGATTGATCGGGGCTTTTTTGAATGATTTAAAGAGTTTTTACATTTGCAGCCTGTAAACCTTTTGGCCCTTCCTTTATATCAAAAGAAACCTCTTGATCTTCAGCAAGTGTTTTAAAACCTTCAGTCTGGATCTCGGAAAAATGGACAAAGACATCATCCCCGTCATCTCTGCTGATAAACCCAAAACCTTTCTGCTCGTTAAACCATTTTACTTTACCTGTTGCCATAAAATTTGCTTCCTCCAAAAAATTGTATTATTCCCTTTGTTAAAAGGATAAACTAAGTTAATATTTTTTATATTTTTTGTCAACCATTTTAAACCATTTAAATTAGATTTTTAATCGGTGACCGAATAAATTTGCGCTTTAAATAAATATATAGTAACCTTCGAAGAAGAATGGAGATCTTCAGTAAAAAAACCACCTTCAAAGCATGTGGCTTTTTTACAAGCCAAAAGATTTTCAAAGGCATAGCCTTTGATTTAATATTTTTCGAAAAATATTAACCACATCCTTAGGAGGTAGCTTCCTTTTGGCAGTTAACGACAATAAATATTTAATTGCACTGGATATCGGGACAGGCAGCGCCAAAGGGCTTCTGTACAAAATCGGCGGCAGGGTCGTATGCGTAAGGTCGCAGGGGTATCCTACATATTATCCAGGTCCCGGAAGAGTCGAACAAGACCCCCAAGAGATCCTTGAGGCAGTTGTTAAAGTCGTGGGCAACCTGGTCTCTGACAACGGTTTGGATCCCGGGTCGGTATCCGGGCTTGTTTTCGGGGGAATACTCCACAGCTTTTTACCGGTCGATATAAAAGGGGATCCATTGTCCAAAGCAATGATCTGGGGAGATTCGAGGAGCACATCGCAGAGTGATAAAATACGTTCAGATCTTGACACGGAAGACATAAAAAACCGCACCGGATGCAGTATACACCCGCTTTACTTCCTGCCACGCCTGGTCTGGCTCAAGGAACAGGCCCCCGGGATTTTCAAAAAATTATATAAGATCATTTCTATAAAAGAATATATCATGCTTCACCTTTATGGAAAATTTATTGTCGATAGATCCATAGCCTCCGGAACTGGAATGCTGAACATGGGTACACTGGATTGGGACAAAGACCTCATGTATTACGCCGGTCTAAAAGATGAAGAATTGTCCCCGGTTGTAGAAACTACTTTCAAGCTCAAAAACCTTCGAAAAGAATACGCGTCAAAAATGGGTCTGCTCGCAGGTACACCGGGTGTTGTAGGATCATCAGACGGCCCCTGTGCCCATCTCGCGACAGCCGGGCTTTCAGATACCACAATGAGCATAACAGTCGGTTCAAGCGGCGCTCTTAGACGAAAAGTCAGCAAGCCGGAAGTGCTACCCGGTCTCGAAGCCTGGTGCTACTATTTAACTGAAAACAACTGGCTTCTCGGCGGGGTCGCCCATGACGCAGGGATCGCGATAAAATGGTTATTCAATAACTTTTTTAAAAATGGATCCGGTGAGTTTGAATCCCTCGATATTATCGATGAATACGCGAAACAAACACCTCCGGGCTCATGCGGGCTTCTTTTTTTTCCATTTCTTGGAGGGGAACGTAGCCCCAGGTACAATCCACGGGCCAGGGGTACCCTGATCGGAATGTCATACGAGCACGGCAAAAAACACATTACCAGGGCGCTTATGGAGGGGATATCCTACCGTTTGTATTCAAATTATAAAATGCTCGACCCCGGCGAAGACATGGAGCTGGTCATTTCCGGCGGTATACTGAAATCTCCAGCATGGCTGCAGATAACCGCCGACTTTTTTGGGAAAAACCTAAGGATACCGCAGGTTAGAGAGGCATCAGCCTATGGCACGGCCCTCATCGGCTTGAGGGCACTCGGTATAATTAAAATAACAGAGATAAATAATTATGTTAAACAATCAGGCGCGGTCGCTTTTGATCCGGACGATCACAGGATCTACCTTGAAATTTACAGGGCCTACCAGGAAAACTACACAAGACTCTTTGTGAAAAAGAATAGAACATGATCCTAAAATTATTTATACTGATCTTCGGCGCTTTTGCCTGTTCTGTTTCGGTCATTTTTATAAAAGCCAGTACCGAGCACTCTTTACTGGTAGCGGCATACCGGCTTTTTGTTGCCGCGTTCGTTCTCACACCCTTTCTGCTGAGAGATCTAAAAAAACTCGAAAAAAAGTTTTCCTTAAAAATGCTCCGACCTTCAATCGTCCCGGGAATGACCCTGGGCCTCCACCTCATAACCTGGGTAATTGGGGCAAGGATGACCCTTGCCGCGCACTCAACACTGATCGTTAACATGGTACCGGTCATTATGCCGGTCTTTCTGTTCGTTTTCTCAAGAGAAATCATTAATAGAAGGGAAATAGCAGGGACCGCTCTCGCAATATCAGGTGTGATCATCTTGGGTTGGACCGATTTCCGGTTCAGCAGAGAGATGCTGTATGGTGATTTTATCTGTTTTTTATCAATGATACTTTTCGCTGTATATTTAGCCCTTGCAAGAAAGAATAAAGACCACCAGGGCATGTTTCTTTATATAGTGCCGCTGTACTTTGTTGCCGGGCTTTTCAGCATGGCAATAGCACTCTTTTTTGTCAACCCGGTCAAGTCTTATACACTGGAAAACATACTCCACATCCTGGGGCTTGGTATAATACCGACGGTAATAGGGCATTCTATCCTCAATTATTCTATGAAACATTTCAGAGGGCAGCTTGTGTCTATAATCAACCTCAGCCAATTCATTTTTGCGGGCATCATGGGATATTTTCTCCTTGGAGAAGTCCTGCGTTTAAATTTCTACGTATCAGGATTACTTGTCGCAGGGGGGGCTTTTATAGTGATCTGGAGTTTAAAACCTGACAAATAACTAATATTTGTATCAATCGGAAGAAGGAATCTGCTGAAACTCTATCTACTTTTTCTTGAATTTTATAAGATCATCCATGGAGAGCTGGGATTTCATTTTAGCTTTTTCCTTATGCAGCCTCTTCAATTTTGCAGGCAAAAATTTATCGTTATAAAAAACCGAAAGCTGAAATATTTCGTGGTCAGTGTACACTTTCGGTATCTTTACCTGAAGGGAATAACCCTTTTCCTTAAAACCCCTGAGTAAGATGAATAGTATATCCGAAATAGTCTGCACGAAATGCTTGGTGTATATCAACATTAGACCGAATACAAGGACTATTATGACAGCAAAGATCATCATACTGTTCTGAGCCCTATTTTTATTTATATCAACAGCCGAAACAAATATGGTAAAACCGCCGTTTTGAACCTCAAAATAATCTTCACTGGAATATTTCAATGACCAGTCTTCCTCGGTAACGTGTGAAAGGAGCAGTCTATCTCTTTGATACAGCCTTAAGATCCTGGTGTCGCCGGAAAAAACATTTTCTACAATTTCTTTTTTTGATTCCTCATCATACCCTACCATTCCAAACACCCTCGCGGAAAGGTCCCGGTAGTAATCTTTTCGTTCGTTCAGGGAACTCTCGACCGGGTCACCCAGAGTAAAGGCAAAAATAATTAAAACAGCGAGTATAGCAGTAACAGCAATAGTTGAAACGGCAGCCGTGTGGTGTTGGGCCATTTTGGATTCTGCGTTGC
>DRHN01000231.1 GCA_011049595.1 Spirochaetota bacterium
GGATTAATAGCTGTCCTGATTATTAGCTGCGAGTATGTACCCGAAATCGCAGGTATCAGGGGAAAAGTAATAATTGCCGGTATGCAAGATCTGAGCATGTGCTCAATCATCGCGGAACGGCAGATAAACGGCCAGACTGTTTCAGTAGTAAGAGAGATCGGTGCAAGCGAAGCAGTGCCGAACAGCTGGCAAATATTCGAAAATAAACAGACGCTGCCCCCAGACCCCGCAACCGGGGATACAATGCTGGCAAAGAGCACGGATGAATATGTTTTCGCTACCGTAAGCGATATAAACGGCAATTTTGAATTGATGGACCTTCCTGTAGGATTGTACACGGTTACTGCTTTAAAAGAAAACACCCTGGGATATGTCCACACGGATGTTCTTGTAACTGCTCAGGCTGTAACCAAAATCGACATTGTTCTAACCGCTACAGGGAGCATAAGCGGAACGGTACAGCTTGAGGGCCGCACCGAGGATTTGCGGGGAACATTTGTGTACGCCGAAGGAACATCCTACATTGCTGGGTCCGATTATTTTGGTAATTTTATCATAAATTATATCCCTACCGGTGAGTATGATATAATCTTCTATCACGATGGATACACAATAGCTGAAACTGTGGGTGTAATTGTAAATGGCGCGTCCGATACTCCGCTGGATATGGTGAATTTGACAAATATGGGGAACGTCTGGAGGGGTGATTTTATTGTTGAGGATATGGACGATCTGGAATTTATATCGCGTTATGACAGCATCATCGGCGACCTCTCTATTAAAGATACATCACTCACCGATCTCGACCCTCTGGAAAACCTCACCAGGGTGGATGGCAGCCTTTCCATCCGTTATAACAGCTCTCTGGCAAGCATTTCCGGGCTGAACAGCTTGACATTCATCGGCGAAGAGCTGGTTATACAAGGAAACAGCTCTCTGATAATTAAGGACGAGGTTGAGGCGTTTGCGAAACTGTCATCATTGGGCAGTCTTAAGGTCTGGATCAACTCTCAACTTGAAGAACTCGGAAACCTGAAAGGCATTAACTCTATTGAGGGAAATATTGATATATGGGCTAACGCTGCATTAAATGACCTCAGCGCCCTTGAAAACATTACTACGGTTGGGGGCTATTTAAATTTGAAAGATAACCCCCTTCTTACGGACCTTACCGGGCTCAGCAGCATCAGCACTATTGGAGGTTATCTCAAGATTGAACATAACGTCGGACTTGAATCTCTTGACGGGCTCAGCAGCATCAGCACTATTGGAGGCAATCTCGAGATTATGCAAAACTATGAACTCACTAGTATAGCTAGTCTGGCAGATCTTGACCATCTAGGCGGTGATTTATTTTACGTGTGGTATAATGACCTCCTGCCTGAATCAGATGCCATTGACTTGTGGGAACATCTCCGTGACTTTCATGATTTTTCAGGGGAGAAGGTCATTCAAGGCAACAAAACGGATTGAACATTCCTACTTCCTGTTTCTGAGCGATAAAGAAAAAGGAAATATACACTTACGGATTTTGCGCCAAATATCAAAATTATGTACACTTTTTTTAATTGAGATATTGAAAGTAAATTTTTATTTGTACACTTTATTGTATTGACAATTACAATAATTGTGGTATAATAGTAGGTATAGATTTTTATAACAAATTACAGCGAATAGCGGAAAACCATGAAAGTAAAAGCGTACATCGTTGTGCTGGTACTGGCGCTGATAACCCTAACGACCTCCTGTGTATCAAGAGAAGATTTCTTTGACCTGGCCAATGACATAATCAATCCGGAAATAAAAATATCGTATCCAAAGAGCGGCCCCGGTCTTAATTTTGGGGATGTTGAGCAGTACAGCTCAAAAGACGAGACGATCACTCTCGAGAACAGCGGCGATATTGATCTTATAATTACTGAAATTGCGGTAACAGGCTCTGCCCCGGACAAGAGCTTTTTCAACTATTCTCAGATGCCTTTGGTGGTCGAAGTGGGTGGTATAACTACGTTCAGAGTGATCTTCAAACCCAGCGCTCTGGGTCCGAAAGACGCGCTGATTACTATCGTGAACAGCGATTCCAGTGACGACAAATACAGTATTCAGGTATTCGGCTTCGGCAAACAACCGACAGGTCCGCTTATCAGTGTGAGTTTGAAAACAAATGATGTTTCAGACATGAACGCTGTTGATTTTGGGTCTATAGAGAACGGCCTTACGAGTTTGCCGGCAAGATTTGTTATCGAGAATATCGGTTATGCCGATCTGATCATCCGGGACATTTTTCCAGCTACAAATGATATTCACAGTTTCATTGTTGATGATATGTTGACATCATACACAATAGGGGCCGGGGAAAGCAGCACTTTCGATGTCGTTTTTCACCCTCTGGACGATGACGAACTAAAATCTGATATAGTAATAGAGAGCAACGCGATGAACACGGGTAATTACAGTATTGGTGTCAATGGTTACGGGCTTTCTTCCCCCTCGACCGAGCCCGATATAAACGTGATACAACAGGGCAGCGATCCGAACCTGCTGGGAATATCGGGGTATGAGTCATTTGATTTCGGGAAAGTATACAGCGTCAACACGGATACAATGATTTTCAGTATTCAAAATACCGGAACGTCCCAATTGACAGTGAGCAGCATATCATCAAGTAAACCAACCATTTTTAAAGAACAATCTCTGATTACCCCCGCGTATATCAATGAAGGCGAGAGCGTAACTTTTGAAGTTACGTTCAACCCCGGCGGCGGACCGGGAGATGAGGAATTAGTGGCAGTTATTAGTATAGACAGTGACGATCCGGATATTATCGAAGATCCTTACACATTTGAAGTCAGAGGTACCAGAACAAATGATAATATAGCAAAATTGAAGGTCCACCAGGACGGGTTCTATATCACCCCTGATACCGGGATATACTCTTTCGGACAGAAAGATATCGACACACAAACGACTGTGAGCTTCACACTGGAAAATGTGGGGATGGCTGATCTTGTGGTGGACGGGATCGACTCCAGTAACATAGATAATTTTGCGATCACAAATATACCTCCGACAGTCAAAGCCAGTGAAAGTGAAACATTCGAGATAACTTTTAAACTGACTGAGGTGGGTGTCTTTTCCAGTGTGATAACAATCGACAACAGCGACCCCGATTTAAGCAGCGGGTTTGTATTTAATGTTACAGGAGGGAGCATATACCTGCCGAAGATCACGGTTTACGAAAATATGGATGTATTTGAACATAATACTCCATATAAATTTGGAAGTGTAGAAGTGGGCAGCACGAAAGGTCCGGTTTGGTTCGAGATTAAAAATACAGGTGAAGCTGATCTGGTTATCGACCTGCCAATCCTGATCGATGTTGAGGATTCCCGGCATTTTGAGCTTGATACAACAAGTATAGCTGATTTTGTTATTAAAAAGGATGGAAGTGAATCCTTTTATGTAACATTTAAGCCTGATGAAGAAGGTACGTTTCATAATAGCTCTGGTGTAGCGGTAGAGTTCGCGACAAATGATCCCGACAGAAAGCTATTCAGGATACGCTTATGGGGTGAAGGGACAAGCGACTAAATTTGACCATTACAAAAAACTTTATTATATTAACACCCTACATAAAAAGACAACAATAACCGGTCCTGGCCATTGAACCTGATTAATTGCACCATGAAAACCAGGGCCGGTTAATAATTCCAGCCTATAATCCTGTCTTCTTTGAAAAAATTTCTCACAATAAAAAAAATGATTGAATTTTTATACAGGTAGTAATAGATTTTTTCGAAGCTGCAGAAGGATTTCGTTCATACACAAAAAGTTGTATTTGTAATTACTTTTCCGCAGAAGGGGAGTCGAATGGATAGA
>DRHN01000232.1 GCA_011049595.1 Spirochaetota bacterium
TATCAGGACTTATCTCGGCGACCTTAAGGGGATGCATGTCCAGTTCAATATTGTAAGCAGCGACACACTGCGCGACGCGAAAAAACACCCTGTGAAGCATCCCGATTTGATGGTGCGTGTAGCAGGGTACAGCGCCCTTTTTGCGTCGCTGGACCCGAAGCTCCAGGATGACATTATTGCCAGGACTGACAATATTATGCTTTGATTGATCCGCGCCGCCTCTGTACAGGCAATTATTCAACTTGTGTTTATCTTCAAATTATCAAGCAATTCAACATTATACTGGAAGTCGACTGAACTGGACAGATTGTAAAAGTGATTTCAGGATACAATGGTACATACCTCGCCTTCAGGAGGGGTTTAAGATTGACATCTTTAATGGAAACCGGATCAGGAGGATTTGTTTATGTTTTTTTAATACTCATTTTTCACATGTGATTCTTAGGAGATTTTTTCTTAAAATGCCTAAAAGCCAATTATAGATTTTATTATCATTAGGTTTTTTGAAACAGGTGTTCTGAAAACATTTGAATCATATGGACCGATATGGTATAATCATATCAATATTCAGGACCTGATATTTTACGGCCGTGAACCCTGATGGATCAAAACATCCATTCTCTCGAGGAGGAAACATGAAACCAAAAAAGAAACCCAGGATCTCGATAGGTAGCTGGGCGTACGCTGTCGGGCCGTACGCGGACAACCCCATGCCGCTGGATGAGGTGTGCGCTGGATTGAACAGGCTGGGTTTTGACGGTATCGAGATCGGGGCATTTAAACCCCACGCCCATCCTGACCTTTATCCCGCAAAAAAAGACAGGAAGAAGCTGGTCGAGCTGCTGGAAAAAAACGGGCTTGGGGTGCCCGCCATATCGGCAGACCTCTGGGAATATCCCTTTGCCGAAGGGGACCCGAAAATAATAAAAGGGTACGGTGAAATGTTTGACAGGCATTTGGAGCTCTGTGTGGACTGCGGGATCAAAACGATACGGGTTGACACTCTTACGTACACACCCTTTCCGGATAAGCTGGATTACAAGGAAACCTGGGACCTGGTAATTGAAACCTTCAGGCAGGATGCCGACAAAGCAGCAGACCTGAATATGGAGGTAGTATGGGAGTTTGAACCGGGTTTTATATTCAACAAACCCGGAGAGATCGTGAACCTTATCCGGGAGGTGGACAGGGAAAATTTCACTGCCCTGTACGATACATCTCACGCCAGGATGTGCGCGGCGGTGGGGGCAAAACAGACCCCGCCTGTGGAAACCCTGCCCGGAGAAGAGATGGACCTGCTCGAAATGCTCAAGGGACGGATCGGGCATGTGCACTTGATTGATTCGGACAACACCCTTTACAACAATGAAACAAGCACCCACACGCCTTTCGGCGACGGTGTCGTGGATTTTGACAGGATGCTTCCCGCGATAGTCGATGCGGGGTATGACTCGGAATGGTGGTCGATAGATCTTTACGGGTGGACAGATGCATGGAGATACACCCAGAGATGCAAAAAATGGCTGGACAACAAGTTTGCTGAGCTCGGGTGGGTTTAAGTAAAATAAAACTTTGTATCTTAACAGCGATTTTCTTTTTTTTATGCAGGAAATCTTAAAAACCGGAGAGTGGCCTGTCCGCTTTTCAGACTGTCCGCTTTTCAAAAAGGAAAACAGTTATGCAGGCAGCAGTATGGCACGGAGCAGATGATTTGAGGATAGAAGATGTGAGGACTCCTGTCCTGGAAAAAGGGGAGGTCCTGATAAAGGTCAAAGCGACCGGTATTTGCGGGACAGACCTGATGATATACAAAGGGAAGTTCCCGCGGGCCCGGCCGCCACTTGTCCCGGGTCACGAGCTAGCCGGTGAGATCGTCGAGGTCAATGAGGTCCCGGAAGGGATAAAAACAGGAAACATGGCGGTAGTAAACCCGCTTATCTCATGCGGCACATGTGTCGCGTGCAGGATGGGCATACCCAATGTGTGCCAGAAGCTGAGGGTCCTGGGAAACGATCTTGACGGCTCCTTCGCGGAGTTTGTCAAGGTGTCGTGGAAGAAGCTTTATATAATTGACGATGATTTTCCCACGGATAAAGCATCTCTTGTGGAACCTTCGGCAGTGGCCTATCACGGCATAAAGCGCTCCGGGTGCGAGGTCGGTGATTTTGTGGTCGTCCAGGGTGCGGGGCCGATCGGTATGTTGACGGCCATGGTCGCCCGTATAGCAGGGGCATCCGGGGTTGCCCTGACAGAGGTCCGGAAATACCGTCTTGAGCTCGCTGAAAAGCTCGGTTTTATCGCGCTTGACCCCGCAAAATATGATGTTGTAAAAGAGATCAAAAGCCTGACCAATAACCGGGGCGCCGACATTGTCGTCAATGCCGCTCCTGTCAGGCAGGCAGCCGAGCAGATGACAAAATTAATAAGACCCGGGGGTAAAATAGTGGTTTTTGCTTTGTACAAGGAGCCTGCTGTCGTGGATCTTCTGAACCTGACATTTACAGAGGGGCATGTTGTCGGTTCAAGGGTCTACAGTGAAATTGATTTTGAAAGGGCTGCGGATCTCGTGCGGTCGGGTAAACTGGATGTCGGGCCTCTGATCACGCACCGGCTTGGTTTAAAAGATGCTCTCGAGGGGATCGAGATACTGGAAAAAGGTGTGGGAGTAATGAAAGTTGTATTATCTCCTTAATCCGGGAGGAACTACTAATTGGTTCTTGGTGCCACGCCGTGCCTGCCCGACTTAGTCGTGAACGAAGTTGTCACCAGGAATTAATCGTAAAAAGATTCAAGTTCTTTCATGTCGATATCATACACCGTGTTGTTCGGTGGAAGTTGTTCTTCCAGCATAAACTGTGGAAGCCGGTCCGCACTTATACCGGCCCTCCTGTTAAACTCCCTCTCACACTTAAGATTTTCTTCAGCAATCTTCTGAAGTTCTTCAAAAGTAATCCTGTGATCGAAGAAAGCCTCGATAATGTCCTCAACAATATCTGTGTTGCCGAGAGTTACCCGGCCTGTGAAAATACAGATGCCCAGGGTATCCAGTACCATTGTATTGATATGCAATTCCCTCACAGGTTTAATTTGTGCTTCAGGATCGAGATGGTCCACTGCCAGCGTAATCGCGTTGCCGGCTGTATGATCAGCACCCATAGGAGACATTGAATAGGTAATCCCCATCCCTTTAATAGCACGCGGATCGTAAGCAGCCATTCCCTGGTCCTTTACAACCGGCACTCTTTCCACGCCGAATACCTTCCCCGCGACCGCTGCTCCGCTTCCCAGTATTCTGCCGATGGGTGTTCCCGTTCCAAGGCCATCCACGATCCCTTTTATTTTCTTATAATTACCGTATTCGAATATCCCGGCTTCAGCCATGACTCCAAGGGTAACTCCGGTTTCCATTGTGTCTACACCATAATCGTTACAAAGCCTGTTAAGGGTGGCGATCTGGTCCAGATCACTTATACCGATATTTGCACCAAGAAGACACACAGTCTCGAAATCCAGGGAACCTACCAAAGGAGAGCCGTTTTTCTTTACATATTTATTTGAACACTGAATTACGCACCCGGGCATACAGGAATGGGCAGTCATCCCCCCCCTGTTTGCGATTTTCTCACGCAATGATTCGGCCCCGATTTTTTCAGCATCTTCAAATGTACCTTGCGTAAAATTTCTTGTAGGGAGCCCACCGAGAGAATTGACATTGAGCAGGGTCATAACAGTCCCATACTTTGCAAACTTTTCGCCTGTAACCGGATGTTCTTTTAGAGCCCGGGCGAATTTTTTTATTACCTGTTTTACTTTATCATTCTCCTTCCAGGGTGACTTAAGGCCTTGATCATCGATAATAATCGCTTTTATCCCTTTGCTGCCCATAACGGCCCCGAGGCCCCCTCTTCCCAGGTTCCTGCACGGTTCCCCCTCCGTATCGCCTACATTTATACACGCAGTTGGAAGCCTTATTTCACCGGCAGGTCCTATAACAAGAAAAGCACATTTATTTCCATATCTTTCTAAAAGTCTTTTCGCTGCTTCATAGGTTGTCATCCCTTTAATAAACGAAAGGTCCTCAAAACTCACACCGCTGCTGCTGATTTTGATTCCCGCAGATTCGAACTCGCCCTTGCCTTTACCCTTTATCTTAATCGCCTTTATACCAAGCCTGCCCAGCCTGTACGCGGCCAGACCTCCGGAATTCGCTTCTTTTATTCCACCTGTCAAAGGGCTCTTTGCACCGGCTGAAAGTCTGTTGGCGCTTGAAAGCACCGAGCCCGCGAACAGACCCGGGGCTATCACCAGCATGTTCTTCTCGTTTAAAGGATGACAGGCCGGGTCGACTTCGGCGCTCACTACAGTGGAAGTAAGGCCCCGCCCTCCGAGATATTTGTATTTTTCCGGTACGTCCAGCTGGGTCGACGTTTTATCCTTTACATCTATTTCCAGAATTTTCATTTTCATTTTTGATCCCTTTAAAGTACATGGAGACCTATAAACAGGCCCTGTAAATCCGTATGATCTCTTCTTTATCTGCTGTTTTGGGATGGAGATTAATTCCGGTAAAATATCCTGTCAAGGCAATTTCCGTTACCCGGTGTATATCTTCTTCCTTGAGTCCTAAATCTCCGAATCGTACACAGCAGTCAATATCTTTAAAAAGCCGCTCAACCAGAGTCACGCTTTCTTTAGCTTTTTCATAAGGGGAAAGATCTCTAACAGACGGATCCAGAGCCAGGGCAATTTCACCAAAACTCTTTTGATCTTCCATGAAACTGATCTTCAATATTTCAAGGAGACACGCGGCAACACTGGCGCCGTGGGGCGCGTGAACATATCCTCCGGCAGCCTGTCCAAGGGCATGAGGAAGGGTCGGATTAGCATGGGCAATAGCAATACCTGCCAGGGTGCTTGCCCACGCCATGTTCTCCCGGGCAATCATATTCCTGCCATTCCGAACAGCCCGGGACAGATACATTCCGACCAGTCGGATCGCCTCGATACTTACCATTTTTGAAAAAGGAGTTGCCTTTATGTTTATAAACGATTCAATTGCATGAGCTAAAACATCGATTCCCGTCAGGGCTGTAAGTTTTGACGGCATAGACACAGTTAGCTGTGGATCAACTAAAGCTACCCGCGGAATGATACGTTCATGGGCAATAGTGCTTTTCTCCCTGATTTCCGGATTGCTCAACACCGAAAAATGGGTGGCCTCGGAGCCTGTGCCGGCTGTAGTTGGTACAGAAACGATCGGCAAAGTGTTTTCTCCAGGTACTTTCGGTGTATGGTCCTGCCGCCGTGTATACTGCCAGCTCGTCCCCGGATTCCCGGCAACAACGGCAATACCCTTTCCAAAATCCAGCGTGCTGCCGCCGCCGACAGCTATAACAAAATCACATGCTTCTTCTTTCGCCAGGCTCCCGGCTTTGTCTATCGCGAAACAGCTCGGATCAGGTTTGATTTCAGAAAATTTAAATACTTCGATAGATTCTTTTTTCAATCCCTCAGTGAGCTCATCGCTTAAACCTGTTTTTTCGAGAAATGGATCAACGGCCAGAAAAGCTTTTTTCCCCAGGGTTTTTGACAACATCCCCAATTCATTTATTTTTCCGGCGCCGAAAGTAACTTTAGGCATAGCGCAATTGAACTCCAGCATGTGGCTTATCTCCACCTTTGATCAGTCAACAGTTCTGCCGCCGTCAATGAAAAGATTTGTTCCTGTAATAAAATCCGATGCCTTTGATGCGAAAAATACCACGGCCCCTACGATATCATCGGCCGCACCGATTCTTCCCATGGGTATCCGCTCCAATTCTCTGCCCAGCCAGTCGGGGTCCTTCTTAAGCCCGCCAATGAATGGTGTATCAATAGCTGCCGGGGAGATAGCATTGACACATACATTATAAGGGGCCCATTCTGTTGCCATTACCCGTGATATCTGGACCAAGCCTCCTTTGCTGGCTGCATAGGACCCGCGGGCGGGGTGACCAAGAAGCGAAGAAATGGATGCGATATTGATGATTTTTCCGCTTTTCTGTTTAATCATCTCTTTTCCAAAAGCCTGACAGCAGAAAAGGACACCTTTCAAATTTACATCCAGGATTCGTAAAAAATCTTCTTCCTTGATGTCCGTGATAAAATCCCGTCTGTTCATACCCGCGCTGTTTACGAGAATATCGACCCGTCCGAGCTCCTTGAGCGTCTTCTGTTTAAACGCCTTTATTTCTTCCACATCGGATATATCGAAGACAAAGAAAATACCTTTCGGGCCATATTCACAAACCAGTCGGGCGGTTTTTTTCACCTCTTCCGGATTATTGTCCGTGCACATAACATCCGCGCCGAAATCTGCCAATGCGCACGCGATCGCCCGGCCGATCCCGCCTCCCGAACCCGTAACAACAGCTGTTTTTCCTTCCAGGTTAAAAATACTCTTATAGCTGTTCCTCATTACTTTTATCTCTTTCTCCCGGCTAAAAAAACCGGATGGTGTCAATTCATTCCGCAATCGGATGAGCTGCCGGTTCAGTTATTACTTCAACAAGGGAAGGCTTATCCTGTCTTAAAGCTTTCTGAATAGCTCCTTTAATGTCCTTTGGATCGGATACTCTAACCCCGAAAGCGCCCATTTCTTCAGCGATACGTGAAAAATTTGTCTGCCTGAAGTCAGACATATGCTGCTTCTCGCCTTCATCATCTCCATAAGCACGATTAATTCCCGGGAGACACTGGCCAAGAGCGCTGTTATTGTTCACCACTGTTACGGTGTTGATTCCCCATCTGCTGGCAGTTTCCAACTCCCCCAGGTGATACCAAAAGGCGCCATCACCGGCGAAACAAATAACCGGTCTGTCCGGAGCAGCACACTTTGCTCCCATTGCCGCAGGGAAAGCCCACCCGAGAGAACCTGCGGCCCTTAAGAAAGTCTGCCGCACAGAATCGATATTGATCATTGTCGCTGCCCATATCGCGGAATACCCTGTATCTGCCACGACTATTGCATCCTCGGGTAGAACCTCTGTTATTTCCCTGCA
>DRHN01000233.1 GCA_011049595.1 Spirochaetota bacterium
CAAATATAAATTTTTCAGCGAAGACTTCAGGTTTGTTTGCGGGTAATTGGTTCTTTTTTTCGGTGGAATAGTTCGAAGCGGTATTAAAAAATCCTGATACGGAACCGCTCATATCTTCAGAAAGGAGCAATATGATGAAGCTTAAATACTTCACCATCTACATTTTTGTGCTGTTATTTTTATTTCCCATATTTCTTGACGCGCAGAGCTTTAATGAAATGAGGGAAAGCGGTTTTAAAATGGAACATATCGTATCTGTAATTCTTGAGGATTTTGAGACAAATGACAAAGACTGGGAAGTTTCCGGTTCCCGTTTTAAGACTGGCCCCTTTCCGCAGTTAAAACCGGGAATTGAAGGCATGCCGGTAGCGCTTGGAGGCGCGGCTTTTCCCGAGGAGGAGAACAAGTACATCTTCGGTGTAAGGTCCGTGTTTTCAAGAAAAGGATATAACAGGGTGTGGCTGTATCCGGAGGAAGAAATAGTGATCCCGGGAAGGGTGAGGAAACTGGATGTCTGGGTGTGGGGGGGGAATTATTACTACATCCTCGAGGCCCATGTCAGGGACTATCGTGGTATACTTCACAAACTTCCACTGGGTAGTCTTCATTTCATTGGGTGGAAAAACCTGAGTGTCTATATCCCCACTTCGGTACCTCAGAATATCAGGTACATTCCAATGGAAAAACCATTGACATTTGTACGTTTTGAAATATGGACAGAGCCAACGGAAAGAGTGGACGATTTTATCGTTTACTTTGATCATTTAAAAGTGCTGACAGATGTTTACATGGAGCGCTTTGACGGTGACATGCTGGCAGATAGATCAAGAGATATCTGGAGTAGTAATTCTGAAACCGAAGCAGCCAGTTCCGACTGAATGTTTAGTGAATTAATCTAACGACTGCAAGAATTAAAAGGAGATTAAGTAAATGACAAAGATAGTTTTTATTTTATTGACACTAATTATTGCGGTATTTATTCCTCTAATGATCTTTGCTCAAGACCAGCAAGACGTAGACAATCTTCAGGTTGGCATCGAAACGGGCACGCAACTTCTCGTAGAGCTCCCTGTCGCTCACTTTGAAGATGCCGACACCTGGAGGGCGACTATGCCTTCCGACCAGGGTGTGATATTTTCTATGAGAAGGAAAGGAAGGCCGCTCGAAGTTCTTGAGGTTGACGAAAACGACGGTACTGAAAATGAGTTTGTTCTTGGTGTTAAGGTTGCGTTCAATCACAGAGGATACAACTATTTTGTTATGGCACCGCCAAGGCCTGTTAAAATACCCGGGATAACAAAAGCTATAAGTTTGTGGGTAGCCGGCAGAAGCTACCGGCACAGATTATATATTCATATCCTGGATTACAGGGGTGAAAAAAGAGTACTTGACATGGGACTGCTGGATTTTGTTGGGTGGAAAAAACTGGCGATCGCCATACCCACTAATATCGCGCAGGACAATTTTAACAATACTGAATGGAGAGGCATCAGCTTTACAGGGATGAGTATTGAAACCGACCCTCTTGAGAGCTATGGAGTGTTTTACGTGTATTTCGATGAGTTGAGAGCGACGACAGATATTTACAATGAAGAATACAGGGATGAGGACGATATGGAGGACGGCTGGTAATCCTATCGATCAGCCCTACAGGATATTCTTGATTTTTTTTCGACAATATTTACCGCTGAGAAAAACCGATAATATCGGATGATGGAAGCAAAATACATTTAAACAAATTTTAAATAATCTCTATTCGTTTTACCGAATAGAGATTATTTTTGTTTGTGATTCAAGAGGTTTGATCCGGGGAGTTGAATGGAAGAGGGCCGTAGTCTGCAGGACGAGCTTTTGAGCGATAAAAAGGTCTTAAAACAGCTTGAAGGGGTTTATAATACGTCCTCTGATGTTCTTCAGAAAAAAAGAGTGGCCAAAGACATAAATGTAATGAAAAAGGAGATAAAATCTTTGGAAGGAAAGCTGGTTGTACTGGGTATCGAGAATGAAATTATGGAGGAGGAAGACACAGGTATCGGGGATGATTATGACATTTTAGGTTCGATCGCTGTCAATAAGGTCCGGGAAGATTCAAAAGACAGAGAAATCGACGCTATCACTTCTTATCTTAATTATTTTGAAAAAAACTATTTATCAATTCTCAGCGAATACTATATAAAACTTGATTTCAACCACTCAGGCAAAAGGGATGAGTTCTATCCGAAGTTTATGGAGATAAAAAAAATAATAAATGAGTACAACTACGAACTGGATGTGCTCAACAGAGAGGAATACAACAGCATCGCGTTTTACCGTGACAAGTCGCTGGTGCACAAAATAAAGCACAGATATCTGCTGGTACTGGATAAGTATTTTAAAGAGCTGAATAACTTTTTAAAGATCCTGATCGATGATAATGCTGAGGGCGGTATTATTGTTCTTAACTCAAATGATCGTTTGATCCTGGATGAATTAGAAAGGAACAGGAAACTTGATGGATATACAGTTCTGGATACTATTATTGAAATGTATGACTTTTCAGAAGATATCATAAAATTTCTAAGTTTACCGGACATTTAATTAGTTCTTGGTGACAACTTCGGTCACGACTAAAGCCGGGCAAGCCCGGCATCGTCGGGTTCCCCGAAGTTGCCGGGTCTACACGGCGTGGCGCCAAGAACTAATTAGTGCGTCGGCGTTTGTCATTTATAAAATATTACTTAAATAAGAGGGATCTACGATATGCCGGAATTGCAGAGAGGTGAAGAGGCTAACAGCACGATAGGTGAGAATTCCCATTTTGAAGGCAGTTTTGCGGTCAAAGGCGCTATCAGAATAGACGGAAAGTTTGAGGGAGAAGCGCTTATAGTAGACAAAGTCTTTATCGGGCCGAAAGGAAAGGTAAAGACCAACATCAAGGCATCGAGTGTTGTCGTTGAAGGGATTCTTATCGGCAATGTGCAGGCTAAAAATCGTGTCCTTCTTCTCCCCACCAGCAGAATTCTCGGGGATATCCACACACCTGAATTGATCATTCAGAACGGTACTATCCTCAAAGGGAGCTGTATTATCAGTCATGATTTTGAGCAGGACGCGAAGGAGCTGATTCTGTCACTCTACAATAGTGAGTAGGCCTGCAATGGCCTACAAGGCCTACAAGGCCTGCACGGGCCTGCACTGGCCTGCACTGCTCTTTGTTTCTTGGTGAATAATAATTGTTATCTGGTTTTTCTTTGAGATAAAAAGAACAAAGTTGCCGCGAGGGAAAGTACCAGATTGATCAAACCTGTGTATATCGCAATGTTCATATTTTTTATCAAATAGCGCGTAAAATATGTATGAGTGTAAATAAAGACATCGTTAACATTTAAATAAAACAGGTAAAGGAAATAAGCCAGGAAAGGGACGATTAAAATGAAGAAAAAAAGTTTCAGCTTCGGGGGAGTTGTGTGTATATTTCTTTTTGACCAGGCTAACGCGGATAAAAAAAGCGTAAGGATATAAACCGCAGAGAAGACCCCGAATTTTCGTGAAACGTACACCATGTTTTTGTCGATATCCAACCCGCTGGCCCGCAGATCGTCTGCAAGATTGATTCTTTCATAAATATCTAACATCCCCCCGAGAGTTTCGCTGTCCCCGAAATAGATCAGGTAGCTGGGGCTTATCAAAGGGTGGATGCTGTTGTGTTCGCTTTCAGCTTCTGAAGGTTTTACAAACCCCTCGTCGTTTTTAAGCTTGATCCTGGTATCGATCCATTTGCCGTATTTTGCGGAAGCAACCTGGATATTATCCCTGAAGCGCTTTATATTAATAAAATAAAAGTTGTTCTGAAACGCGATTACTCTTTCTATTGTATTGATGTAACCTTCTTTATCAATAAAGATTATGTTGCCCAGGGACGGAAGCCATAACAGAGGTTTTACCTCTTCTGGTAGAAAATCCATGGTCGACAACTCTCCGGTTACTTCTTCCAGGTACAGGTTTATGTCTTTCATCTCAGGATAATCATTATTTAAATAAGAGAATATTTCGTAAGCTTCATAGTATTCATTTTTATTAAGATTTTCAAGCGCGCGGGCTTTGAGCTGAATAAATTTCTTTTTTTTCGCCTCATCCTTCGTGATTTCCCCGAAACTGTTTTCAGCTTTTATTTTACTCCTTCTGTACAGCTCTTGAAGCTCCGCGTTATCTTTGTGAAGCTGAAGGGCGCGTTCCAGGTAAAATAGCGCACTGTAATACCTGGCCTGTTCATACTCGGCTTTTCCTGTTTCAAAGTAGTTGACCGATGTTTCCTCTGTTTTTGTCTTTCTTTCTTTTGTGGCAAAATCAACCTCAGATAACGGCTCCGAGAGCCTTGTTGCAGCTTTCGCTATCAGCTTCAGGCCGTCTTTATTGTTCTCATCAATATTCAGCAGGACCTTTAAGACAGAAACAGCTTCTTCATTTTCATTTAGATAAAGCTTCATATCCGCGTATTTTAGGGAGGCGTGCGCGATTTGAGAGCGGTATTTAGCAACAGCAATATCCTTGTTTAGTTTCGGTATCAGCATAAATTCCGATAGAACAATGAAAATGATATACAGGATCAAAAGTAAATAAGATGGTATAACGATATTGACATAGGTGAAGTCTTCCGTTTGAAAGGGCCGCAGGGTAAATAACACGGAAAATGATAGAATGTAAACAAAAATGATCGTAACCGGCAGGAATGTCAGAGACCTGATAAACGCGTTCCTGACTACAATTGTGGTTTTTAATGATTTCACAACAAGATATTCATAATGAATATTCCTGGAATAATAGATCAGGAAAAAAACAAACAAAATAAAAGAGATTATGAAAACGCTCAACAGAAGGTACGTTATTGCGTTCTTGGTTGCTTTATTCATTTCCAGGACCTGCTATGCGTATAAAGGATGACATTGTCATGCATTCTGCTTTGTTCTTTTCCCGGTTATTTTAACAAGAATATCTAACAATACTCCAAAAAGGCACAACACCAGCGGTAGGGACAGGTATGAATATTGCCTGAGAAAAGACAGATTGAAACGGACTTTCCCGAATAACTTGATTATAGCCCCGTAAAAAAAAGGTGTGACAACCAATAAGACTATAATACCAATCAGCCCCGCAAACCCCCATCCCCGGTCGTTTAACGCGTAGCTGAGTGGTATCAAGATCATGAGTACCGAAAGGTAAAGGACACCTGAAAAGATGTATTTTTCAGTTTGAGAAAGAGCGTACATATACTTTTTAATTAAATTTATTACGTTCCGTATCTGTCCCATGTATCGATATATTAGCGGGTTGTCGAATAATTTGTTATTTACCGTGAACTCATTGAAAGGTATTTTCAGTGAGTCGGTGACCTGGTTTTTTTTATATGTAAAGTATACAACCCGGTTCGGCTCATCGATAAAAACGAGATCATTACCATTTTTTTCGGCGCTCAAGTTTCCGGTGATCGAGAGATCGTTGCTGGTTTTATCGTAGAGATAGAGGGTAAAATTGTTTTCACCGGAATTTTTCAGCATGATGGCTTTATCGGATACTTCGTTAAAAACACCGTCCCGCAGGAAGGTTTTGTGATCCAGCTTTATAGTGTTTACGCCCAGGGGAAGTGGGTAGTGTCTGTAGCGGGTAAAATAAATACCTCCGGCAAGTACAGCCCCCACCATCAGAGCCGGTATGTGAAGCGCGATAACGGACTTAACTTCTAATTTATCTATCAGGGATGTAACAAGTAGGCTGGACATGAGATAGCTGACAAAAAATATAAGAAGGGAATAGTTCTGCGCGTAAAGAAAAATATTTCTCACACCTAAATTCCCGACGGGAATGCCCCTCTGGTTTAATGATAAATAGGTTACGATGAGTCCTACAGGGATAACCAGAATAATTGAGAGGATAAGTGTTTTCAATGCGGTTTTGAGGATAAACTTCACATTATTTCCTGTGTCCCGTTCTTTTTAAAAACACAAGGACAAAAGTTGCTGCAACAAGCGCTTTTCCAATATCAAACGGGATGAATGGTATGACAGCCAGAGGGAGTGATTCTATGATTCCTCGTTGCGTAAAAAGTGAAAACTGGATCAGACCGAAAAGATATATAATTAAAACTCCCGAAATCATCGCGAGAGTTGTCGATAAAAAGCCGGGCCTTTTTATTTTCTCTATAATAAAACCTATCAAATAAGGGGCAAGGATAAAGCCGACTAAATACCCGCCCGTGGGTCCTATCGGCCCTATTACGAACCAGGGGATCCCCATTATCCCGAAAGCAATATAAAAGATCTGGCTCAAAGCGCCATATTCCTTTCCCAGGAACGCTCCGCTGATAAGAACGGCAAAAACCTGACCAGTTACAGGAACGGGAGTGAAGGGGAGATAAAATCTCAGTTTCGCGCATGCCCCTGTTATGCCGGCAAACAGAAGTGAAAACAGGACGCGCTTCAGGACAAGGATCAGATTATCCAGGCTGAATGAGGTGAGCTTTAAGGATTTAGTGTCATTTGTAAAAAATAGCATCGGGTACCTCCTGATTTATTGCGGAACTAAATATCGTTTACTGCTGTTTTATGATCGGAATACAACAGATGATCATTTATCCTATATTTATCCGTATGCCAAACGCAGGCGCGATTAAAATATTTTTTTTTACGGTACAGTGATCGGCCGACGCTATAACGGCTTTGCGATATTTTTCGGGGAA
Organism: Spirochaetota bacterium; assembly: GCA_011049595.1. Lineage (GTDB taxonomy): Bacteria > Spirochaetota > B62-G9 > B62-G9 > DRHN01 > DRHN01. The sequence continues at coordinate 6,713 of DRHN01000233.1, forward strand.
CCCATCGGGAAGATTTATATCGATCGAGATCTTACCGATCATGCCGGTCTCGGGATTTCTATCTGTTTTCATGACAACATTGATATTATCGGTTGGAATGTCCCTTTCCTGACAGAACCTGAGCACATAAAATCCAGCGCATGTCCCGATCGATGAAAGGAAAAGATCAAAAGGCGAAGGGGCTGTTCCTTCACCGCCGCTTTTCTCAGGCTGATCTGTTTTGATCGTAAACCCTTTGTATATCGCGTATACTTTTTTACCGCCTGGAAAATTGACCAGCATATCCATGGTTTGCTTCTCCTCTTTTTTGTAAATTAGCATTGTGTCTTTCACTTATCAAGTATAATTAGTTCTTGGTGAGCAATTCAAGTTTTTTATATTTCAAGTTACTTCATGATTACTAACTAATTTATTATAAATAGTTAAATAGAACTAATTATTTATTTGGTGCAACTTCGAGCTTGCTCGACTTTATTCACCAAGAACTAATTTACTTTTTAGAGGATGTCGACCTTGCGCGTGTAGAAATTGACTATTGAAATAATATTTTATAATATCTGATCAATTGAATATAAACAGCTATTTACACACGCGGGGGGGAAGTATGAATGAAAGCTACCTGAACACTGTAATAAACGATGATTGTAAAAATCATCTGCCCCGCATCGAAGACCTAAGCATAGATCTGTTTTTATCGGATATTCCATACGGAATCTCACTGGACCGGTGGGATGTCCTTCACAACAATACCAATTCAGCTTTACTGGGGTGCTCCCCGGCGCAGGTCGGCAAGCCCGGTTTTAAAAGAAGAGGCAAACCGATAAACGGATGGTCACAGGCTGACAGGAATATCGGGAAAGAGTACCAGGAGTGGTGCAGCAGCTGGTCAGGTTTACTTTTTCCTAAAATGAAAGACGGATCCTCCCTTTTTGTCTTTGGAGCGAGAAGGACCCTGCACAGGGTTATAAATGCTTTTGAAGATTCCGGTTTTATATTGAAAGACGTCCTTGCCTGGAAAAAGGTTTCCGCCCATCACAGGGCCCAGCGTGCCAGCAATGTTTTTCGTAAAAGAGGGCTTGATCAGGAAGCAAAAGAATGGGAGGGCTGGAGGCTTGGCAACCTCGCTCCTATCTATGAACCGATCGCCTGGTTTTTTAAACCTTACAGACTTACTGTTACAGATAATCTGTTGAAGCACAAAGTGGGCGCTGTAAATATAGAGGCATGTAAAACCAATGGCCTGGCGCCGACCAATCTGCTTGAGTTTGGATTTGAGAATAATGAGAAAAGAGTACACGAGGCGCAAAAACCATTATCTGTGCTCGAATTCCTGATCAAGCTGACAACCAGGGAAGACCAGGTTGTACTGGATCCATTTATGGGCAGCGGAACGACCGCTGCCGCCTGCATGCGATTAAAAAGAAATTTTATCGGTTTTGAGATCAACAAAGATTATTACGATCGATCCATCCAGAGATTAGAAATATTTAAAAATGTCAATCTCCGAAAAAAGTTGCTTAATTAGCCGGATTTATTGGAAATAGTTTTACTTTTCGATTAAAATTTAAATATGGACAGGCAGATCGGGGTTCAAATAGAAGGTGAAAGATATATCAGGCTGGTCAACATCGATAAAGAGAGACATGGAAAGCTCAAGTTCACGACCATACAGGACGAGCAGCGGCGGGCACTCATAAAAGTATACCTCTTTGAGAATGACAGAATGATACCGCTGAAAGAGATCGAAGTGGGCAGCATACCTCCCGAAAAGGCGGGTGTTCCCGAGATCGATCTTTCCATCGAGTTCGATGGTAAAAAGACACTCAATTTGATGGTCACTCTTAACGGTAGAAGCCGTTCGAGAGAAAGCGTGGAAATAAGCAAGCAGTCTAAAGGTATGAAGAAAAGCCTGGTCCTGGTCCCTGTCGTAATAATAATTTTAGTTTCGGTCTTTTTTATTATTAAAAGGACCGCGCTTTTTAAAACAGGCGACACAGCAAGGTATCTTGATAGAAAAGAGCTGGCCGTTGGATCTGACAGGCCGGACAGGCAGCAGACAGATAATGTGAAAACCGAAAAGGAAAAGGGGCCCAAGCTGGAGGCTCCCCGGACAGTCGAGAAGGAAAAATCTGCAGAAATATCCAAAACCACCCAAAGAGAGGAAAGCTCGAAGAGCAGATACAGGGAGGAACAGCCCGAAGTAGAAAAACAATCTGTCTCAAAGGAAAAAGAAGTAAAATCGTCAAGCAGCGGTCTGGAAAAAAGTTCTCAGGCTGAAAGCCAGGTTAAGACTGCGGTTTTAAGAAATGATAAAGATGCAGCGGATGGCTCCTATGAAACTTCACGGCAGAGTGGAAATAATTATGAGTACATAGAAACTTACGAGCCCGAAGCGGAGGAGATCTCGTCCTATACAAATGAATATGTGCAGACGGATATACAGGAGGACGTGGTTTATGAGCCGGCATTTGATACAGAAAGCGGGCAGTACAAGACTGAAATGTCTGGATCTTTTACCGGAGACGGTCCGTTAAAAACTGTTTATTTTGAGCCGGGCCGGGCTGCACTTACCTTCGAAGCATTTGAAGAACTTGATAAAATAATAAGTTTTTTAAAGGAAAACGAGGACAAAAAAGTGTTCATTTCAGGGCATTGCGCACTGTACAGTACCGAAGAGGGGAGACTTCAATTGTCCGAAATGAGAGCGAGTAATGTTTACTGGTATTTAAGGGACCAGGGCTGGAAGCCCCGGATAAAACCTGACGTTTCGGGTTTTGGAGGCACACAGTTTGTGACCGCTGACCCCGATTCCCAGAATATGAACCGGCGAGTTGAAATCCGCATCGAAGATTAACCTTTCCGAAAAACCTTTTCCTGACAGGACCCATGAGCATAGATTGATTCACAGTTTTCACAATAGATGATATATTAATTGGAGATATCTATATAACAGCCGTTTTATCGGTTGCTTTATAGAATGATTGGAGGAGAAGCTGAACATGCCGGAGACGGACCCTGCAGTGCCTTCCGATTTTATACGGAATATAATAGCCCGGGATTTAGAAAATAATAAATACGGCGGGCACGTTGCCACCCGGTTCCCGCCGGAGCCAAACGGCTACCTTCATATCGGTCACGCCAAATCGATGTGCCTGAATTTTGGTATCGCTGCGGAAAACAAAGACGGTGAATGTCATCTGCGCTTCGATGACACCAATCCGGGTAAAGAAGAGATCGAATATATCGAATCGATAAAGTCGGATGTCAAATGGCTGGGATTCGAGTGGGGCAGGCACCTTTACTACGCGTCCGATTATTTTGAAAAGATGTATGACTATGCCGTACAGCTTATAAAAAAAGGTATGGCTTACGTGTGCAGCTTGAGCGCCCGGGAAATAAAAGAATACAGGGGAACATTGACCGAGCCGGGCACCGAAAGCCCCTTCAGATCGAGACCGGTGGGGGAGAACCTGGCTCTGTTCGAGTGCATGAAGGCGGGGGAATTCGAGGACGGGGCCCATGTACTCAGGGCAAAAATAGATATGGCATCCGGGAACCTTAATATGAGGGACCCTGCGATCTTCAGGATACGCAGAATGGCTCATCCCAGGACAGGGGGCAAATGGTACATCTATCCTATGTATGATTTTGCCCACCCGCTGTCGGATTCTATCGAGGGAATAACCCACTCGATCTGTACACTTGAGTTCGAGGACCACCGGCCGCTGTACGACTGGGTCCTCGATGCCCTGGAACTGGAGTGCCATCCACAGCAGATCGAGTTTGCACGTCTTAACATAAGCTATACGGTTTTAAGCAAGCGCAGGCTGCTTGAGCTTGTGGATGGCGGGCATGTAAGAGGATGGGACGACCCCAGGATGCCCACCTTATTGGGCTTGGCCAGGCGCGGTTATCCACCGGCAGCTATCAGAAAATTCTGTGAACGTATCGGTGTAGCAAAAGTAAACAGCGTAGTGGATATCGCGCTGCTCGAGCACTGTGTGCGCGAAGAGCTCAACCTGACTGCCCGGCGCGTGATGGTAGTTCTGAGGCCCATCAAGGTAATTATTGACAACTACCCGGAGGGAAAGACGGAAGATCTTGATGCCGAAAATAATCCGGAAGATCCCGCTATGGGCTCCAGGAAGGTGCCGTTTTCCCGTGTGCTGTACATCGAACGTGATGATTTTCGTCCGGACCCGGACCAGCCGAAAAAGTATTTCAGGCTTGCCCCGGGACGCGAGGTCCGTCTGAAATATGCCTTTTACATTAAATGCGTGGGTGTGGTAAAGGATGAACATTCCGGAGAAGTTGTAGAGATCCACTGCACCTATGACCCCCAAACCCGTGGAGGATGGTCCTCCGACGGGCGGAAGGTCAGGGGGACTTTACAATGGGTTTCCACGGCCCACTGCCTCGAAGCCGAAGTGCGGCTGTATGATCATTTGTTTACAAAAGAAAACCCGCTCGATGAAAAAGATGGATCCGACTTCAAAGATTCCATAAACCCTGACTCCATGGTGACCCTGGAAAGGTGTAAAATGGAACCCGGTTTTGAAGGCGCCGGCCCGGGGAGCATGTTCCAGTTTTTAAGGCATGGATATTTCTGTGTTGATCCTGACAGCGTGCCGGAGGGTAAGCCTGTGTTCAACAGGACCGTCGCGCTGCGTGATACGTGGGCAAAAATTGAAAAAGCCTTGAAAAAGTAGGGATTTTTACTGGCATCATGATGACCGTTGCTGGTCCTGATGACCGTTGTTGGTCCTGATGACCGTTGCCGGTCCTGCGGTATTCCGGGAACATCTTTTTTCAGATAGATCGTGGTCACACGGTTTATCATCCGAATGTGCTTATCTTTTTTTTTGAGCGAGACAGATCAGCCTTCCCCGGCTGATCTCATGTTGTCTTTTAGCTGATACGGGAAAAATATTAACAATTTTAAAACCTGCTTTCTTTAAAAGTGGTTTCAGGTGGGCCGGGTTGTAAGGGCGCTGTTTGTGAACTTCAACAGCTCCGTCAGAGAATTCAAAAGTTGTTGTCGCTTCTCTTTTATTTTTATCGTAGGTGAAGGATTGTGTAAAACGCTCCTCTCCCAGAACCCGGGCAAGACCGGCTTCATGATATTTTTTGTATTCCCTGTGAGTGTTTGAGTCGAACAGGAAAAAGCCGGTTTTGTTTAAAGCTGAATAAACTCGGTAAAACATTGAGCTCAAAGCTGACGGGTCCAGCACATAATTTATTGAGTCAAAAATGCAGGTGATTAGATCGAAGGTGTCATCCACCCGAAATTTCGTCATGTCCTGAACTTGAAAAGCAGTATCGGGCAGGCCGGTTGATTTATTTCTGGCGATTTCTATCATTTGCGGAGAGATATCGATACCCAGGATATGGTGGCCGTTTTCGGCAAGGATTGCCGCCAGGATGCCCGTCCCGCAGGCAAGGTCAAGTATTTTTGCTTGATTTATTCCGTGGTCATCGAAGATCTTCTTTATAAGTCCAACATATTTGGGTGAGAAATCGCTCCAGTCCAGGTCGTACACCCTGCTTAGACGCTCATAATTTACCAGCACCAAGTTGACACCTTCAGATGATTGAAATTAAACAGGCCGATATTTAGCCCGGTAAAAAAAGAACTAACCGGTGTGTGCCCGGATCAGCCCCCGGATGACATGCCATACAATATCTGTTCACAAATGTACATTAACTGCCGCGAAATATCCATATTTTCTGAAATAACAGGCGTAAACAACGGAGATCACAGACGGAGGCATGAGAGACTGATGTCTTAAAGACCAGGGTCCCGCGGACTGAGGTTTGATGCTGATGTCTAAAGCCCAGGGTCCGGAAGACCAAGGTCTGAGTCGATGTTTGCTTTTGTTACTGAAAGTACTTCACCTGTTTCAACTCTAAGCAGTTTTAAAAAGAGCTCGAAAAATTCTCCTTTTTTATAGAGTTTGCCCACGATCAGCAGCTCGGCCCCCAGTATCTCCCCGACTATGGGGGCGCTTGACTCATCTACCAGGTCCGTGAGGGCGAGTTTCTGCTCTTCGATTATTTTTTGGAGATCTTTTCGTTCGACCTCTTTTATTACCTTGATCGTTGAAAGTGACCGTGATAGATGGTCGTAAAAGTATTCGGCGTTGAGGCCGAGTTCGTCCTGGGCGGGTAAAATGGGCAGCAGGGCGGCCGGTGTGCCCGTGGCTATTTTATAGGTTGAATAATCAACAAGCTGGGAAAGAGACCTGTCGAAAAGCATTTTGAGTGTTACCTCGCGTGCCTCGTCCTTTATCCTGACAGCCTGAAAATACTCCTCCTCCTCTTCAAAAGGCCGGTCTGTTAAATGGCTCAGCTCTTCTTTGGTAAATCTTATAATGATCGCCTCGAGCCTGTCTGTCGGGTAATTGGCACCGGTGTGGTGGCTTACGCTTCCCATCGAGCCGCCTTCGCTCTCACCTGTTTCACCGTAGGTAAGAAAAATATATTTGGCATATGTGTACTGGGCTATTTGCCTCAGGATATATTCACCCGTCAGGTCGAGCCCTCCCGTGCCGACACTGAATATTTTTATTGCTTTTATCCTCGCGTCCCCCGCGGCATCCGTGTAGGTATAAAGCGGCCCGCCTGATAAACCCTTCCGGTAGGTTGAAATGTGCGGGGGAGCGTCGGTAATGATAAAGCACAAACGGATGCCTCTGCTGTTCCATTTTATTTTTTTCATCGCGTCTTCAAGAGCGGATTGAAGGTCCTCGGGTGTGTCCCCGCCTCCTGATGCTGTAACTCTGTCCAGGTCCCGCCGGAAAACTGACAGGTCCTCTGTTAACGGCACGATTTTAGTCACGTACTCTTCATCCATGCGGTCCTTGTACAGCACAAGACCGAACCTGACCCTGGGTGCGGATGAAAGAGCCCTTAGATTCATATTTATAATGTCAATGGTGGCTTTTAAGCGCTCAATTTCTTCCCCCATGCTGCCGGTTGTGTCCAGTATAAAAAGAATATCCAACGGGATGTTCAGGTAGCCGGGTCTTGCCTTGTCAAAAGAGATATCCACGGCCCTGGGCCCGTTTCTTGCTAAAGTCACCGTCTCGACAGACTGATCATGTATAACCTCCACGCGGTATTCCGAAATGTTGTTACCGTGCTCCATCGGGAAAAACAGGAACGTTCCGTCCGCGTATGTTTTCCCTTCAGCCAGCTGTTTTGATCCGGAAGAAACCCGGACAAGAGCGTTCGGGATAGATTTCCCGTTTCTGTCGGACACTTTCAGAAGGATCCTCTCCTGGACTGCCATGTTTAGATGCTCGACACTTCGGTTTTCACTCAGAAAAGAGAGGAAATAGTTGAATTGCTCGTTGTCGTCCGCGAAGCCGGCCTTTAATCCTGACCTGGAAGGCCGGCCGCTTGAAGCCGTCTTATCAGCCCCGCGGGTCCCTACATCCGGCTCAAGCATTTTCATCTCGAGTTCTACACCTTCTTTCGACGGGCTTTTATCCGGCCGGGACTCCTTGTAATCAGCATCTTTTTCCCCTTTCATCATCACTGCAGGCATCCCCATGCATGACATGAGAAAACCGGTCATCATAATGAAAACCGCTATTATACCTATTTGATAACATTTTTTATTCATCCTGGTCGCCCCCAACATTAGTACTTTAAACTTCATGATTCTGATAGTCAAGAGCAGTTTTATTTAAACCTTTGTATGTGTCGCCTCAATGCCTTTGTATTCAATGCCAACGATCTCGATTTATTTTCAGGCTATAGTCTGGTGTAAAGGATAGAAAAACACGGTACCGGATAACGGTGCCCGGCAGATTAAAGGATTAAAGACCAAGGTCTGTGTCGATGTTTGCTTTTACTACCGATAGGACTTCACCTGTTTCGACACTCAGCAGTTTTAAAAAGAGCTCGAAAAAGTCTCCTTTTTTGTATAGTTTACCCACGATCAGCAGTTCGGCCCCCAGCATCTTCCCGACCATGGGGGCGCTTGACCCGTCTACCACGTCAGCGAGAGACAGCTTCTTCTTTTTTATTATTGTACGGGGGTCTTTACGTTTTATATTTTTCAACTGCCTGTTCTCTGACATGGACCGCAGGAGATGGTCGTAAAAGTGTTCGGCGTTGATGCTGAGCTCGTCCTCAGCCGGTAAAATAGGAAGCAGGGCTGCCGGGGTAGCCTCGGTTATTCTGTAAGTTGAATATTCAACCAGATGGGAAATGGACCTGTCAAAAAGCATTTTTAATGTTTTCTCACGTGCTTCGTCCCCTATTGTTTTAGCCTGAACATACTCCAGCCCATCCTCCGGTTTTTTACTGTCTTCAGCCGATTCTTCAAATTTGGGGTCATTTATAGTAAAAGTTGAATTTCCGTTTTTCAACGAATCACTCTTCACCGCGCATGATGTCAGAAGACCGGTCAGCACAATGAACAACGCGATTTTACCTGTCGGGTAACTTTTAATATTCATCCTGTTTTCCCCCGATATAAGTACTTTATGCTTGTCGGCAGTGAGGGTCAAGAGCAGTTTTATTTGGATTCCCGAACGTGCTGTCTCAATGCATTGACATTCCGGGAATAGGTAATAAAATATGGGAGGCTGCATACGCCAATTGATGATTGAAAAAAACAAAGATTGCTGAGGATTTATTGTGGAAAAGAAAAAAGGTATCCTGATCAAGAACGGGACCCTTGTCAGCAAGGAGTATGATTCGTCCAGGAAAGACGTTTTAATTGAGGGTGGTAAAATTGACGGCATAAGAGACAGGATAAAAGAAAAGACCGGCTGGCATGTTATTGACGCGGAAAATAAGATCGTGTCACCGGGGTTTTTGAGCATACACTCACACAATGATTTTTATCTGCCTCTAAAGGAGCATCCACAGTTGCTGAAAAGCATCCTGTTTCAGGGTGTGACAACCTCTGTAGGCGGCAATTGCGGTATTTCCAATTACCCGATATATACCGATCATATAAAAAATATTGAAAGTTATCAGGGATTTTTGCATTACAGGGAAGCCGATTACCGGTGGACCACCCTGGAAGAATATCTGGATCACATATCGGGTAATATTGTTGTCAACTATATTCCCCTGGCAGGGCACGGGACCATGAGAGTTATATGCAACGGTTTTGAAAAAGAGCTGGGCGCTGAATCTGCCGCCAGTCTGAGAAAAATGCTGGCAAACTGCATGGACCAGGGTTGTTTCGGTATGTCAAGCGGTCTCATGTACATGCCGGGCACGTTTTCCACGACAGAGGAATTGATCGATCTTTGTAAAATTTTAAATAAGTATAAGGCTGCTGTCTACACTTCCCATCTTAGGGGTTACAGCGACACTTTTCTCGAGTCCGTCAATGAGGCGATTGAAATCGGCAGGGAGACGGGTGTCAGGGTCCAGTGCTCCCACCTCGGGCCTTTCGGGATAAATTACGGCCCTCAGATCGACAAAGCCCTGGATTTGCTGCATGAGGCGAACAGGCAGGGTGTGGAAATAAGCTATGATTCCCTGGCCTACTGCGGCGGCTCCACAACAATAATGGCGCTGATCCCGCCGTGGGCCTATGAGAACGGGCTCGAACTGTTTTTGGAGAATATAAAAGATGACGGGTTTTACGGTAAAGTCATTTCATATATTGAAAGCTATATACCGAAGTGGCCGTCCTGGGAAGGTACGGGGTGGACAGACAACTTTGTGCGGTGTCTCGGGTGGGATAATTTATATGTTCTGGGGGCAATAAATAAGGATTTTATAGGCAAAAATTTTATCCGGATCGGTAAAGAGAGGGGGGTCGACAAGCGTGAGGCGTTGAGGGAAGTGCTGATCGAAGAGAAAGGCAGTGCCGTAATGTACATGGCGGGTGTCGGCTCATGTATTGACGATAGCGACGACATGACTTATTTTGATAGAATGATCGAAGACCCGTTGTGCACTTATACGATCGACGCGATCTTTTCCAGCAGCGGCCAAACCATGCCCTACGCTTACGGCACTTTCCCCAGGATAATAAACAGGTATGTAAAAAATAAGGGCACGATAACCATAAAGGAAGCGGTTGAAAGATTTACAAGCAAAGCGGCCGAAATTTTTAAAGTAAAGGACAGGGGATATCTAAAAACCGGTGCCTTTGCGGACATTGTAATATTTGACCTCGAAAATATGAGAGACTATCCGGACATTTTCGCACAAAATCCCGGGCTGTCGACAGGTGTGGAATATCTGCTGATCAACGGAAAGGTCGTTATCGAAAACCGGAACTTTAACGGGGTGTTGGCAGGTGAAATCATAAAAAACAGTTAAGTTAATGGAGGAAAAATGGGAAAGGTACCCAAAACTGAATATGAAAAGAGGATAAGCAATCTGCGGGAAAAAATGGCCCGGGACGACACGGATGTGTTTATTGTCTATGGCGATGAGTACAGGAGGGAAAATCTCAGGTACGTTTCAAATTACTGGCCCATTTTTGAAAGAGGAATGCTTGTGGTAGGCGCTGACAAAGACCCTGTCCTGCTTGTTTCCCCGGAATGCGAGCACCTGGCAGAAGAAATGTCCGCCTGGGATGACATCAGGCTGGTCAGAGAGGTGGGTATGTCATATGTACCCGAAGAGGTGGATTTTTCCAATATCGAGTTTACGACCATGGAAAACGTGATCGACTGGATAACCGGGAAAAAAGGGAAATTAAAAGTAAAGTTGTCAGGGATGGATGCCATGTCGGTGGTTCTTTATGAAAGGATAAAAGAAGTTCTGGGCGGCGCGAAGCTGGAAAACGGTGATGATGTGCTTTACAGCCTGAGGCTTTTAAAGTCTCCGGTTGAAGTTGAAATGCTAAAAAGGGCGTGGGAAATATGCGGCAAAGGGTACAAAGCTGTCCTTGACGCCGACATAATCGGGCTGACCGAGATACAGGCTGCGGCAATAGGAGAGAAGGCAGCCAGGGATGCCGGGGCTGAACATATCGCTTTTTCGGTTTTTGCTTCCGGTGAAAGAACGAACACGGTTGTCGGCCGCCCGGGCGAAAAAATCATAAAGGCCGGCGACATGATCATGTATGCGTTTGCGGTCCAGTATGAGGGGTACATAGCATCTGACGAGTGGCCATTTGTGGCCGGTAAAAAACCGACAAAAGAACAGGAAGACTTTATATACCACCTTGTGAAGTCGGAGGACATCGGGGTAAAAAGCATTAAAAGCGGGGTCGTACAGGGTGATATTGTAAAAAAGATCAAAAAATATTTCAGCGACAACGGGCTGGAAAAATACGACCTGTACCCGCCGATGCACGGCAACGGTCTTTCAGAGGCAGAATCGCCTTACCCGGATGAAAATACGACCGCGCAGTTTGTTAAGGGTACGGGTATTAATTTCGATGTCAGTCTTTTCGGTGTACCGAACGTTGGCTCCAACAGGGTCGAAGAAGGTTTTATCGTGACTGACAATGGTCTGGAGACGCTTTCAAAGCTGATAAGTGAATTGAGACAGGAATATCTTAGCTAATCAGGATTTTGGGGGGTATGATGCCCGGGTGGGACGGATTGAACAGTGTAATATTAACCTGATTTATCTTATTCCCCTGCATTTTTCGCGCCCTGGAGGTAAATGTCCCTGAAAAAAACCTTGAATTTATTATCTGCACCTGTTACCTGAAAAGTGTTCTCCCGGTGGATTCAAGGTCGTCGCATGCCTGCATAAGGCGCTCGGTCATTCCTCTTTCGGCAAGTTTTAAGTATGACCTCGGGTCATACACTTTTTTGTTGCCGATTTCCCCGTCTATTTTTAACACGCCATCATAATTTTTTACCATGTGGCCGAAAATGGGCCTGGAGAAAGCGTACTGAGTGTCGGTATCAATATTCATTTTAATGACGCCGTACTGGAGTGTTTCCTTGATCTCCCCTTTGGATGATCCCGATCCACCGTGGAAAACCAGAAAAAACCTTGCTTCTTCACCGTGTTTCTTTACCACTGCTTCCTGGCCTTTTCTGAGGATTTCAGGCTTGAGCTTTACATTTCCGGGCTTGTAAACCCCGTGCACATTACCGAAAGTGGCAGCGAACATATACCGGGCGCCTTTGACTGCGCTGAGCTTTCTGTAAACTTCGACCATGTCATCGGAGGTGGTGTATAGTTTTTCCGCGGGAGTCCCTTCGGTGTTTACACCGTCTTCCTCGCCGCCGACTACCCCTGCTTCAACCTCGAGGACAATTTCACTTTTCGCGCACCTTTCAAGAAGTGTGACTGCCATGTCCATATTTTCGTTTAAAGGAAGCACGCTCCCGTCGAACATGTGGCTGTTGAACAAATTCGGCAGGCCTTTGGAACGACGGTTTTCAGTTTCATCAATCAAAGGGATAAGGAAGGAGTTTAATTTTTTTGGCGGGCAGTGGTCGGTGTGTATAGCTATGTATACATCGTAGTTTTCGGCCATCCGGTGGATGTGGTCCGCCATGGATATCGCCCCGATGGCGCTGTTTTTTATGCCGAGACCGGATGCGAATTCACCTCCCCCGCTGGAAACCTGGATTATACCATCACTCTTTTTTTCGGCAAATGCCGCAAGAGCCGCGTTCGCGGTAATCATAGAGGTTGTATTGACCCCCGGATAAGCAAAATGGTTTTTTAAAGCATTGTCAAGCATTTTACAGTAGGTTTTATAATCTGCAACGGGCATAAAACCCTCCTCTTCATTAAAAGCTTTAATTTTGAAAATTAAAAATATCAGAATGCGATTACTTCAAAATAGACATTATTTAAATTGAAGTAAACTGGTGAATTCAACAATCACTTTCCAATGCACTTATATTTCGTTATCATTTGGAGAATCACAGCAATCACCACAATCAAGGAGATGAAGCAATGAAGGAAAAACTGGTCACTGCAATAGCTGACATGGAGGAGGAGGAGGCCCTGCGATTGGTTCAGGCCATGCTCGATGAAGGAGAGGACCCCCAGTCCGTCCTTGATGCCGGCAGCGAGGCGATGGCCCTGATCGGGGCACGCTATGATGCCGAGGAGTACTATCTGCCCGAGCTCATGATCGCCGGTGATATGATGAAACAGATCGGCGAACTGGTCAAGCCGAAGTTAAGAGGTGAAGCCGCCCTGAAAAGACCGCTCGGCAAGGTCGTCATCGGGACGATCGCCGGAGACATCCACGATATAGGCAAAGATGTGGTCGCCTTTATGCTGGATGTCAACAATTTTGAGGTACACGATATTGGCATCGACGTCTCCGCGGAGAAATTCGTTGAAAAGATTCGTGAAGTGAAGCCTGACATAGTCGGTATGAGCGGTTTTCTCACAATGGCCTTTGATCAGATAAAACGGACTGTCGAGGCTATACAAAAAGCCGGACTGCGCGATCAGGTCAGGATCATGATCGGCGGCTCTATTATGAATGACGAAGCCGCGGAATATGCCGGGGCTGATGTGTACGGCAAGGATGCCACGACCGCGGTCAAGATAGCTAAATCCTGGACAGGAGGGAAATAACCATGTCTGAAAAATCACCGGAGCAATTATATCAAGAACGGGTCAAGCGCTGTCTGGATGTGGCCGCGCTTAGGGTCCCGGACCGCGTGCCCGTATTCGGGCCGTATCAATTGTATCCATATAACTTCGCCGGAGTTACTCTCAAGGATGCCATGAACGATTATGCCCTGGCACGCAAGGCGTGTCACAAGTTCCAGGACTACTTCCAGCCGGATCTGGATTTAGGGCCGGTCCTGGCCTACCCGGCCGCGGCAATGGAGATGCTAAAGGTCAACTGGTTCAAGTGGCCGGGGCACGGGCTGGCTGATAACGTCATGTACCAGTATGTCGAAAGCGAGAACATGACAGCCCAGGAGTACGACGAGTTCATCTATGACCCGTCGCATTTCATCATGTCCAAGTGGCTGCCTCGCTCATTCCCTCCGCTGAAAGGGCTTGCAGACTGGCCGGCAGTTCGCTCCTTTATGTGGTTCGGCTGGTTAGGGGGTTTAGCCGGGCTGGCTGCACCGGAAGTGCAGGAAGCACTGCGAAATGCAGCTGCAGCCGGTGAAGAACAGGGCCGCTGGTTCGGTTCACTCGGGCAGTACGCAGAGGAGATGAAAGCCAAGGGGACACCACAGCTCTACGCCGCTTGGGACTGGCCCCCCTTCGACATCATTGGGGACACGCTGCGCGGCACGCGTCAAATCCTTATGGACATGCGCCGCAGGCCGGACAAGCTGCTGGAGGCGCTGGAAGTTGCAACTAAGATTTTTATCGAGAACGGCTCCGGTTCGGAGGGCGCCGAGCTTCCGTATTGCTGGATATGGATGCACAAAGGCACGCGCAACTTCATGTCCGACGAACAGTTCAAAACTTTTTACTGGCCTTTTTTACGAAAGGGAATGCTGGCGCTGATCGACAAGGGTATCATTCCTGTTGTCTACTGCGAGGCGGATGTAGAAAGCCGCCTTGAGTGTTTTGCCGATGTACCAAAAGGCAAGGTGATCTACCACGTTTCGGCGACAGACATGGCCAAAGCCAAAGCTGTGCTCGGGGGTATCGCGGCCATCGCAGGCAACGTGCCCAACATCCTGCTGCTGTCCGGCACGCCCGATGATGTGAAGGATTATTGCAAAAAACTTATCGACACAGCCGGTAAGGACGGCGGTTTCATAATGGATGCCGAGGTGATGCTCGACGAGGCCAAACCCGAGAACCTCAAAGCCATGATCGATATCACAAAGGAATACGGTGTTTACAGATAAAAAGTGAATTGATGTTCCACAGGGACATAACCGGGTTAACCCGGCTTGACTGAGGATTTTTGCAGAGTCACGGCCATGGTGAAATTGACCCTTGAAGCGGCAGAGAATATTCCATGCCAGTCCTGCTTGTTTTACACCGAATGACGTTTTCCCGGCTTTTCAAGAAAGCCGGATCTATTTCTGTTTCGTGAAAAGAAAACAATGATGCACGATAAAATTATCATTCCGGCCGCACTGGTGATTAAAAGGACAACCGGCATGAAGACCGGCCCCCGGGATTCAAAAAATTGTCCTATGAACCATGGGAAGAACATACCAGCCGTACCCCCGCCGATGAGGAACCAGCTTGTTACCCGGCTTGTGATCCCCATGTTGCGGTCAGCAAAATTGATCGAGGTGGCGAAAAGGGGCCCGATAGACATCCCCATGATCACAGTGCCGGCCCACGTCGCGTGCACCGACCGGGTTCCCGAAAGGACAATGATCCCCGCGACAACACACCCTGTCATGTTTATCACCAGCATGGATCCCGGTTTCAAGCGCATCGAAATCGGCACTGACAGCAGCCTGCCCAACGTGAGAGCACCCCAGAACGCGGAGGTGAGGTAGGCAGCGCTGATTTCGGTGGCAAGTCCAAGTGTTACTGCGTATGTGTAGATCCATCCGCCATAACTGATCTCAACGCCTACGTGGGTAAAGAAAAAAATTGTGATCAATAATACCATGAGACGATTTTCACCCCTTGAGTCATCACTGTGTGACGGGCGGCGGATCGCGGGACCTTTTACCTGAAATATTAAGACTGAAAGCGGGAACATAAAAAACGCCAGGAACCAGTACGCCCAGGTTATGTCACCGTAAAGTGCCATTACTTTTGCCACTACCATCGGCGCGATAAGCGCCCCGAACCCGAAAAAGAAATGGAGCGCGTTCATGTATGGCCCGACCCTGTCGCCGTGCACTCGGACCAGAAGAACGTTCCCCCCGACATCGAGCACTCCCTCGGCTATTCCGATAATGAACAGTATCCCTATCAGAAGCCACAGGAGAGGTACGAGCGGTATGAGCATCATGATAGAAGCCATGATCCCGAGAGCGGAGCCGATCAGCGCATGCCCCCTTGCTCTGTCGAAAAGTTGACCTCCCAGGAGGGATCCGGCCAGATACCCGAGAGAGTGACCTGTAAAAAGGTAGCTTATCTGGCTGAGCTTCGTGCCGGTCTGCCCGGCCAGCTCGGGCAGTGTCGGCCCGATTACCCCTATGATGGTGCCGAAGGTTATGAAAGAAAGATAGTACGCGGCTGTTTTCAGTATCCTGCCCCGTTTTGTATCGGTAGATGAGTTGTCCATTCCTGCCGTATCTCTGAAAGTCATCATTTATCCCCGTATAAAAAACATAGGGCCATAATAGGGCAACAGGTAAAAAATTACAATTATTTTTCGAAGAATAACGATAAAAAATTGTAAATGTTTTACACATATTACATGTTTATCATGAAAATATCCTGCAGGCAGCAGATACATCATTTTCTCGGTACTTGAAAAAAATAACTTTGATTATTGGATGGTAGTGTGTATTATTATTTTTATATTTTACACATCGATATATAAGCATTAGGGTTCAAACGAATATTGAAAAAAGTAGTTGACTGTTGTAGTACAAATGTATAATACAAGGTAACTATTCAGGTATTAATGCAGCACAATAACCCAAAATCAAGTGGGAGGTGATCTCTCAGAGGTTTCTTCGGCTGAAGAATAATCTTGAGGGAAAATAGGTTTTCCAAGAAATACTTTTTTCAATATTCGTTTGAACCCTAATGCTTATATATCGATGTGTAAAATATAAAAA
>DRHN01000234.1 GCA_011049595.1 Spirochaetota bacterium
CCTTTTTCAATGTCCTCGCGGCTAACTGCTGCCGCAAAAGCCTTGTCTTTCATCTTTTTTTTAACAGATTTTACACCGACATCGGCGATTTTTTTACTCGGTCTGACCAGGGAGACTGCTACAATAAATCCCGTAAGCTCGTCCACAGCAAAAAGCGCCTTTTCCATACTGCTTTCCCTTTTAACACCGCTGTAATCGGCATGGCTCAGTATGGCGTTGACCCAGGCCTCTTCCACCCCTTTTTCACGCAGGATCCGGGCCCCTTTGAAAGGATGATTTTCCAGGTCGGGGTATTTTTCATAATCAAAATCGTGTAGGAGACCGACAATTCCCCAGCTTTCCGCGTCACCATCAAACTTCTTTGCGTACCATTTCATCGCGGCTTCCACGGCGAGAGCGTGTTTGATCAGCCCCTCTTTCTTTGTATATTCTTTCAGCAATTGGAATGCTTCGGAACGGTTCATATTCACCCCCTGGCATGTCAGCCGGTCACCATAGTTGATGCACGGCTGCTTTGATATATTTATCGTAAATATCGTTTACCCCGCGCATCTGCTCTTCTGCCAGCGGCGGGAGGGCGGAGGCTTTAACGTTCGATTCAACCTGGGATGGGCTACTCGCGCCGGGAATAACACAGCTCAATTCATCGAACATCAGGACCCATCTGAGAGCGTAGAGGGGCAGCTTCTCCGGGTCCGGGAAGACCGATCTCAGCTCTTCAACCGCTTTGAGGCCCGTTTCGTAATCTACCCCCGAAAAGGTCTCGCCTTTGTCAAAAAGCTTGCCTTCCCTGTTGAAAAACCGGTGGTCCCCTTTTTCAAAAACGGAGTCCTTTTTCAGCTTGCCGGTTAAAAGCCCGCTCGCCAGTGGGACCCTTACGATTATTCCGACATTTTTTCTTTTTGCCTCTTTGAAAAAAAGCTCCAAAGGCCTGTGACGAAACATGTTGAAGATTATCTGTACCGCAGCTACACCGGGGAACTCGATGGCCTTTAAGGCCTCCTCCACTTTTTCGACGCTTACGCCGTAATGAAGGATTTTCCCCTCTTTTTTAAGAGCATCCAGGGTTTCGAAGACATCGGGCCTGTAATATACTTCTGTCGGCGGGCAGTGAAGCTGTATAAGGTCGATCGTGTCGATGTCCATATTTCTGAGACTCTGTTCAACAAAATGTCTGATGTTTTTGTCGTTATAGCCCTCAGAAACGTGAGGATTCAGCCTTCTCCCGCACTTCGTTGCAACGTAACACTGCTCTTTTCTTTCTTTTAATACTTTTCCGATTGCCTTTTCACTCAACCTGTCGCCGTATACGTCGGCAGTATCGATAAAATTTATACCTAAATCGAGGGCATTGTTTAAAGTTTTAACGGCGTTGCTTTCATCAAACGGGTCGCCCCATTTTCCGCCGACCTGCCAGGTTCCAATCGAGATTTCGGAAATTTCGAACCCTGTTTTACCAAGAACTCTTTTTTTCAAGGTTTCCCCCTTTTTATCAGTAATTGCACTAATGCGGACAAGCCGCATTCTTTCAACTTCGGGCTTGCCCGACTTAAAAGAATTTTCTTGCTAAAAAAGCAAAAAAATTGTTATTAAGGTACTAATATAGTATTTCTTTTCAGAGAAGTTTATTGTTTTGTTTATAGGCAAAGATCTCGGTATATACCGGTCTACCTGAGTATCCTCATTGAATTGAAGACTGCAAGAAGCGCGACTCCCACATCAGCAAAAACCGCCTGCCACATCGTAGCCGAACCGGCAATACCGAGCGCAATAAAAACGCTTTTTATAAGCAGGGCAGCAAGAATGTTTTGCCACACAATCATTCTCGTTTTTTTCGCCAATCTTATGGCCTGGGATACTTTTAACGGCGAGTCGGTCATGAGGACAATATCCGCCGATTCAACGGCAGCGTCGGACCCAATGTTTCCCATTGCTATGCCGACATCAGCCCTGGCTATAACAGGGGCGTCGTTTATTCCGTCACCGACAAAGACGGTCTTTTCTTTTTTGTCTTGTTCAGAAATAATATTTTCCAGAGTTGTGACCTTTGACTCCGGAAGAAGGTTCGCGTAGGTGCAGTCGAGCCCGAGCTGTTCAGAAACGGTTTCGGCTGACCGGATGTTGTCTCCAGTCAGCATGCCGATATGTTTTACCCCATCTTTCCTCAATTCCTTTACTGCGCTCAGAGCTGTACTTCTTAATTCATCGGCGATAATTATGTATCCCGCGTAAAGACCGTCGACTGCCACGTGAGCCACCGTTCCATCGGGCCCGTTCTGATCGAGGTGAATGTTTTTCATCCGCAGGAACCGGTCATTGCCGACAAAAACAGCCCTGTTTTTGATGTGGGCCTCAATCCCGAATCCCCCCGATTCCCTGTAGTCCTTTATAACGGAAAGATCCACCTCTTTCCCGTAGGCTGCGAGAATAGAGCTTGCGATAGGATGATTGGAATTTGCCTCAGCTTGTGCTGCAAACCGTAAAAGATCTTCCTCTGTAAAATCGTTTTCAGGTCTGATCTCAGTGACCTTGAAAATACCTTTAGTTAAGGTGCCGGTTTTGTCGAAAATTACGGTCTTAACAGAAGTAAGGACATCGAGGAAGTTTGCGCCTTTTATGAGTATGCCGCTTCGTGAAGCTTTCCCGATGCCCCCAAAATACCCAAGCGGTATACTGACCATAAGAGCGCAGGGACATGATATGACAAGAAGGACCAGTGCCCTGTATATCCAGTCTGAAAAAGCGGCGTCATTTAAAAACAGAGGCGGGAGTACGGCCACTGCCATCG
Organism: Spirochaetota bacterium; assembly: GCA_011049595.1. Taxonomy (GTDB): domain Bacteria; phylum Spirochaetota; class B62-G9; order B62-G9; family DRHN01; genus DRHN01. The sequence continues at coordinate 2,789 of DRHN01000234.1, forward strand.
CGCTGAAAACCACGAAAGGTGTGTAGTAACGCGCGAACCGGGTTATGAATTTCTCTGTCCTGGCTTTTTTATTCGCTGATTTCTCAACAAGATACATAATCTTTGATATGGAGGAGTCCTTGAAAAGCCTCGTGACCCTGATCGTTATAGCGCCGGTGCTATTTATGGTCCCAGCAGTTACAGTATCCCCCTTTTTGGCGTTTTTCGGGACCGGTTCGCCTGTTATGGGAGACGTATCGACCTGAGTTGAGCCTTTTATCACAACACCGTCCAGTGGTATCTTTTCTCCGGGTCTTACGACAAGCGTGTCGCCCACCCGGACATTTTCAGGCTGAATATCTTTCAGTCCATTTTTAGTTTTACGGTGGGCCGTTCGCGGCGCTACGTCCAAAAGAGCCCGCACCGACCTTCTTGAACGTTTTACGGATGCCTCCTGCAGCAGATCGCCGATCTGATAAAAAATCATGACTCCGGCTGCTTCAGGCAGTTCCTTGATAAAGAGGGCCCCAACGGTTGCAGCCGTCATCAGGAAATTCTCATCGAAGATCTTTCCCTTCAATATGTTTTTACCCGTTTTCAAAAGTACCCGCCAGCCGCTCAGGATGTACGCTGTAATAAACACCACGTACTCGCCAAAAGAAAGAGGTGTGGATTGTAATTTATCTCTGAAAACAAAGCCGGATATATATAAAAGAATGGAAATACCGATTATAGAGAGTTTTTTTTTATCAAAAACTTTGACGTTTTCGCTTTTATTTTTCTCATCGACGCAAACTGCGCAGCCGCTGTCGCCTGATCGGTTATCTTTCATTTGGGCCTCATGTTTGGTGTTTAACTGCTGGTCTTCATCTTTCGATAATGTGTACCAGCGCTTTGTCGAAGATTTGCTTTATATGGTCATCGTCAAGTGAATAGTACACCATTTTCCCGTCCTTTTTGTATTTTACCAGTTTACTCTGCTTGAGTATCCTGAGCTGGTGTGATACTGCAGGCTGTTTCATTTTAAGAAGCGCCGCAATATCAGACACGCACATTTCGGAGGTTGTAAGGGCGTGAAGTATCTTTATCCTGGTAGGATCACCGAAAACCTTAAAAAATTCAGCGAGTCCGCGCAGGATATACTCTTCAGGCATTCTGTCCCTGACTAATTGAACGGTTTTATCGTGCAACGTATGTACCCGGGACTTATTTTCAGCTTGCCCACAATGAGCGAGAACATCATGTCCGAGATCACCATGAACCAAAATATCCTGGTCCGTCATTTAAATTCTCCTGTTAACACAGACTTAACCCCAGCTGTTCAAAAAACTATTGGAATTCATAAAACAGGGTTATATATCAACATATGCACATATGTTGATATATAAACTAGCAAATTAACACAGACATGTCAAGAGGGGTTTGAAAAATTTATGGAAAAAATACAGCACGGCAGGAAAGGGGCGCACTGTTTTCCAGGGTTGAGTTCGTGAAGCGGCTCTTTAAGCCAATATCCGAAATACTGCTGATTATTTTCCTTTACACAGCTCTTTATTTTATTTATGATATCATTAAATATCGGAAATAATGGAAACAGATGAAATTAAAATCGATAAAGCATTACAGGCGCAGGATCAACGGGATCGACAGGCGTATCATGAAAATGTTTATGAAGCGGTACAAAACTGTTGATCTGATAGGGAAGCTAAAGAAAAAAGAGGGTATGGCAGTTATTGATAATAAAAGAGAGTATGATATATTGCAGAAAATAGAAAATCTGAATACAGCCAGCAAGATAAAAAACTGTATTGCAAGCATATACAAGACAGTTTTTTCCACTTCGTATTTAATTGAAAAAGAGGAATAAGATGAAATAATTTAAATGGCTAATTGCTGCCGGGTGCCCGGATCGTCGGGGCGCCGCCCTCAAGTTCAGACCCGAGGATAAGCTGGCCGCTGACTACAATAGAGCCAAAAATTTCTTTGTCCTTTTCAGAAAATTCCTTGAACAGGTTACTTGGCAGGGTGTAATCGATCTCGACTGGCTGGTACCAGTCGACTCTTGTGATCCTGTCTTCCTGTTTCCATATTATAAGAAAATTTTGATTCAAAGTATTTTGCTTGGGAGAGTATATATTTACCTTGTCAAGAAGTTCGACCGGCAGGTAGAGAAATTCAGGTTCACTGTTCGGTGTAATATATGTGATCTTATATCCTTCGCTTGACTCCTGCAAACCGTATATCTGGTAAACAATCAGTGTGGAATCGCTTTTTTCGAGATCCCCGAGTCTTCTTGTTGTCTGACCGAATATATTCTGCGCGCAGAAGGCAAACACAAAAATTGTCATTACTAAAAATATCTTTTTCATATATATCCTCCCGCAAAAGTATTACTTCTTTCCTGGATAATTTATTATAGTATAGTACAATATTCGGCATATGTCACAAAGTTTTGTGAATTTTTTTATGGATAAATCGAGATTATTTAATAAAAAATATTAACAATATCTGGAAATTGTTGTAAATTTCGTAATTCAGTATCTCAATCGGGAAAACTCTTTTAGTAAAATATGCGGTTTGTTCGCACCGGGGATATTTTATGGATGTCTTTCAAAAGGCATTTGATTATACAGTCGCTGACGAGTTAAAAGCAAGAGGATTGTACCCTTATTTTAGGGCAATAGAAACCGGGAATGATACCGAAGTATACATAAACAAGAAAAAAATGCTGATGCTCGGTTCAAATTCCTATATGGGGCTTACCTTTAACGAAATTACAATAAAGGCGGCGATCGAGGGGGTCAAGAAGCACGGGACAGGGTGTGCGGGTTCAAGGTTTTTAAACGGGACATTAGATCTTCATGAGGACCTCGAGCTTAAACTGGCAAATTTTATGAATCGGGAAAGCGCGCTGCTTTTTTCCACCGGGCTTTTGACAAACCAGGGGATACTTTCAACCTTGATTGGGAGAAATGATATAGTATATATCGATAAGTCGGACCACGCGAGCATTATTGACGGTGTCAGGCTCTCCTTCAGCAAGGTGATTAAGTTCAAGCACAACGATATGGATGATCTTAAAAAACATCTGGCAAATTCTTCCAGCAAGGCGGGGAAATTGATCGTTGTCGACGGTGTTTTCAGCATGGAAGGAGACCTTGCCGATCTCCCGAACATTGTGGAGCTGGCAAAAACCTACGGCGCCCGTGTGATGGTGGACGAAGCCCACGCGGTCGGTGTTTTAGGTAAAAACGGCAGAGGCGCATCCGAGCATTTCGGGCTGGAGGAAGAGATAAGCATAATAATGGCTACTTTCAGTAAATCCTTTGCCACTATCGGGGGGTTTGCAGCTTCCAGCGGGAAGGTAATTGATTACCTAAAGCACCGTTCCCGGGCTCTTATCTTCACCGCAAGCCTTCCTCCTGCTGTTCTGGGCGCCGCTGAGGCGGCGTTAACGATCATCCAGAATGAACCGGAAAGAAGAAAACGGCTTTTTCAAATCGCCCAAAAGATGAGGTTGGGTTTTACTGAAATAGGTTACGACGTGGGGGCCACTGTTACCCCGATCGTTCCTCTGATCATTGGTGACATGGATAAGTGCTTTATGCTATGGAAAGAAGTGACAGAAAACGGGATCTTTGTCAACCCTGTAGTCCCGCCCGGAGTGCCGGAAGGTCAGTCATTGATAAGGACGAGCTACATAGCAACTCACACGGACGAGCAGCTTGATTTCGCGCTGGATGTGTTTAAGAAAGTGGGAAAAAAGCTGGGATTGATCTGACATTGATAAAAAGCGCTGATTACAGCAGCGTTTGCTCAGTCCTTTTTAAAATCAGAAGAAAATTTCCGGATAGCATAGCCGGGAATATTTTGCACAAAATTCTCGATCAAATCTTTTGAGTGCACTATTCCCCGGTTTATGCCCGGACAGAATTTGCCAGCCTTCTCCCATTCCCTTTCTGAAACCACATGTTTTTTCCAGAACGGGTATGTCCTGCACTGATATGGGCGCGCCGGGTATATTGTACACAGACTGTCCCAGAATACACAGTCATAGTTTGGTTTTTCTATTAATGAATACCGGTTTTCATGGAATAAAGAAACGTTTTTTGTGTATTTTATTAAGAAGCGCCCGATGTTCTCTTTCAAATATTTCGTTATAGATAGAATATCGGACTCTGACAGGTAAACAAAGCCAGGGAAACCTGTACAGCATTTTCCGCACTTTGTGCATTCGAATTGCAGTCCTTTTACATAGAATCGAGCTTTTTTCTGTGAATGCATCAGATCAGGGAGTCCCCGGTAAGTTAAAATAAAAAATGATCGACCCGCGGCCGGGATACAAAGGTTTTTGGGTTATGTAATTTACATTAGTTTCCAAGCATTGTTATGAAAATATCATGAAAATAATCAATGTCAATAATAAAAGGGAGCAGAGGAAATGTGTTGATTTTTTAAATAGCAGCCGTTCGCGGAACCTGTATCTTTACGAGAGATTCACCAGCGTGGACAGGCGTTACAGGAATTTTTGTTTTAAAAGTAAGAACAGGCTGAAAGGGATCGCCAACACAATAAGCGGAAGGCAGATCCATTTATTTTTATCAGACGATGTTCATAAAAAAGATCTGAGTGAAATGACTGCTTATTTATTTAATAAGTTTCCGATGGTCAAATCTTTTTTCGGTGACAAAGAGGGTATAGTAAGGTTTTTCAATAATTCTAAAATAAAACCTCAAAAAACAAAAGATTTTATCTTTATGGAACTTGAAAAGGAGGAATACGGCCGCGATCATTCTTTTAACCGCCCCGCCTCCCTTGAGTGCATACAGCCTCCACCCGAAATGGCGCCGGGTCTTCTTCCTCTTCTGATCAATTATGAAGTTGAAGAGCTTGGGGCTGACATGGGTAAAATCAACCGTTCAAAAGTGCTTGTTGTGTTAAGGAGCAGGATAGAGAGAGGAGAAGTGACCGCTCTTGTTGACAGGGGGAAACCTGTGGCTTTTGCGGGGGTAAATGCCAGATTCAAAGAGGTCTGTCAGGTCGGGTCTATTTATGTTCTGCCCCGGTACCGGGGGAAAGGGTACGGGTATTTTATTGTCAAATCCCATATTGAAAGATTGTTTAAAAATTACAGCCGGATCGTTCTTTTTGTTAGTACGGACAACAACAGGGCTCTTCACCTGTACAGAAATGTGGGGTTCAACGGTACAGGAGAGCTTGAGCAGGCATTTCTCCCCTCATTGAAAATCTGAGATTGGTTAAAAGTGACCGGCATGTCAAATGGCCGACAAAATAAATGATATTGCTTCATACCCGTCGATCGCGCTTGACACCGGGACACGTGCCCTGTTTTTAAAGCATTTGACTGCGTCGATCAGCATGTTCGAGAAATATCCTGTGCTGTTGAAACCGGATATATTGGTTTTCCGCAATGAGTTTATATTTTCATAATATGGGCTTTTGTCGCTCGCATACTCCTCGTAAAGACCGTTTCCTATCCTTATCCTCCCGGATGAGAAACTGAGGTCGAGCTCGAAAAGCAGGTGGTCCCTCCCTGTTCCGATTTCGATGGTCACGGGCAGGCTTTTTAACCTGCAAAATATAAACGCAGTACCTGTTTTAGTTTCCAGGCTGCCGAAAACACTTTTCTTCTCAAGTTTAGAGGAGAGCAGGTAATTTACTATGTCAACAAGATGGGTCCCGTCGTGCAGCAGTGTGGATTTTAACTTTGCTTCCGGCTCCATATATAATTTTGAGTTGATTGACAGGAGGTCCCCGAAGGTTTTTTTCTCGATGATGCTCTTTGTCCGGATATAGTCTCTTGAATAGCGTCTTTCGTGATTTGTCAGAATAGTCATCTTACCGGAGCTGTGAATACCCGCGATCTGCTCCGCTTCCCGCAGGTTGTGGGCCAGAGGTTTTTCGCAGATAGATAGAGGGACATTGTGTTTCACCGCGGTTTTAACAATTTCAAGGTGGGTTTCCGGTGGCGTCGCGATGTGAAGTATATCCGGAGAGGTTTCCTGCAGCATGCGGCCGATGTTCTCATAAACACTGGTACATTTCCATCTATTTTTAAACAGCTCGCGTTTTTTTTTATTCAGGTCGCATCCTGCTGCCAGTAAACAGTCGGAATTCAGGTCAACCGCGCCCGCGTGAGTGCACGGTTTTTCCCTGAGCTTATCGTCCTCGAGTAAGCTTCCGATTCTGCCAAGACCCACGATCGCGTTTCGTATATTGCCCATTTCTTCTTAATTAACGGGTATTTTTTTAATATCATTAGTGGTTGTCAATGAAGGAAAAATTAGTAAATTTAATATTAAGAGAGGGGTCAGGGTGGGAAATGATATTAATTCAGAATATGAATTTGGTGTAGATATTGTCGGGGACCAGGACCAGGAGCTCAAGGAGCCCGACATGTACAGTGTCATTCTCCATAACGATCACTATACTACCATGGATTTCGTGGTCGAGGTCATTGTCAGTGTCTTTCAAAAACCTATGATCGAAGCGGAAAAGATCATGATGGATGTCCACAAGAAGGGCAAAGGGACGGTAGGCGCGTACCCCTATGACATTGCCGCCACCAGATGCGTCCGGGTGAAACAGATGGCCCGGGAGCGTGAATTTCCTCTAAAATGCACCATTGAGAAGGTTTAAACATGTCAATGAAAATAAGTGAAGATGTGCAGTCAGTTCTAAACGCCGCGTACCAGCACGCAAAGGATAACAGACATGAGTACCTGACTCCCGAGCATATTCTAAACGCGGCCCTTTGTTTGGATACAGCAAGGGAGATCATAAAAGACTGCGGGGCGGACCCGGACAGCCTGAAACAGTATCTTGACCGATATCTCAACTCGTATGTCCCTCAGGTAGAGGAGGCCGACCCTCTCCAGTCTGTCGGCTTTATAGGTGTAATCGAGCAGGCTGTTTTTCACACGGAATCTTCCCGCAAAGGTGTTGTTGACTTGGGCGATATCCTCGTGTCTATCTACGATTTGGAAGAATCCTTTGCTGCATATTACCTTAAAAAGGCGGGGGTATCCAGGTTCGATCTTCTGGATGTCATATCACATGGGGGGATCCTTTATGATCAGGATCCAAAGGATCATCAGGATCCAAAGGATCATCAGGATCCAAAGGATCATCAGGATCCGGAGGATAACGAGTATCCGGAGGATCATCAGGAACCGGAGGATAACGAGTATCCGGAGAATCATCAGGAACCGGAAGAAAGAAAAACCGGTGATCAGCCGTCTGAAAGAAAAAAGAGAAGTGTTCTCGAGGCTTTCACGACCGAGATAACGGAGCTTGCCGGGAACGGAAAACTGGACCCCCTGATCGGCCGTGAGGACATCATGGAACGAACAATACAGGTGCTTTGCAGGCGTTTGAAAAACAACCCGATTTTTGTGGGTGACCCCGGGGTTGGTAAAACGGCGTTGGCCGAGGGCCTGGCGCAGAGGATCGTGGAAGAGAGGGTGCCCTCAGTATTGAGAGGGTTTCGGGTTTTTTCTCTTGACATGGGGAGCCTCATCGCGGGAACAAGGTTCCGGGGTGATTTCGAAGAACGCTTGAAAAAGGTCCTGAAAGAGCTGTACAAACTTGAAAAAGTCATTCTTCACATTGATGAAATTCATACGGTGATCGGGGCCGGGGCTGTTTCCGGCGGTTCCCTGGATGCTTCCAATCTCCTTAAACCCGCTCTTGCGGGGGGGGAGATACGATGTATCGGGTCCACCACGTTCGATGAATTCAAAAAATATTTTGAAAAGGACCGGGCGCTCTCACGGCGTTTTCAGAAGATCGAAATCCCGGAGACCACGCCGGAGGAAACGCACGAGATCCTGCAGGGCCTGAAAGAGAAATATGAGCATTTTCATAACGTCACGTATACACCGGAGGCGCTGAGAAGCTCGGTCGAACTTTCGGCAAAGTACATTACCGAAAGACGCCAGCCGGACAAGGCGATCGATGTTATCGATGAAGCAGGCGCCTACATGAAGATAATGTCCTTCAAAGAGAACACCACAGAGGAAGAACCCAGAACTGTGACGGAGAATGATATTGAAAAGGTGATCGCGAAGATAGCCAGGGTCCCGGAGAAAACAGTTTCCAGTTCCGAGATCGGCAGGCTGAAAAATCTCGATTCGGAGCTTAAAAAAGTAATTTTCGGTCAGGATGAAGCCGTTAATTCAGTGGTGGATGCTGTAAAACGTTCTCGGGCGGGTTTCAGGGAGGAGGGGAAACCTGTAGCCTCGTTTCTATTTGTCGGTCCCACAGGGGTGGGAAAAACCGAACTTGCCAGGCAGCTCGCTTCGGTTTTCGGGATAGCCATGCACCGTTTTGACATGAGCGAGTACCAGGAAAAGCACACTGTCTCGCGGCTCATAGGCTCCCCGCCCGGGTATGTGGGGTACGAAGAAGGTGGGCTTCTGACCGACGCTGTGAGGAAAACCCCGCACGCCGTTCTCCTGCTTGACGAGATCGAAAAAGCGCACCTGGAGGTTATCAATGTTCTCCTTCAGATCATGGATTATGCGACGCTCACGGACAACGCCGGAAGGAAAGCGGATTTCCGCAACGTCATAATCATAATGACATCCAACGCCGGGGCCCGCGACATCGGAAAGTCGGTGATAGGTTTCACAGGAGGAGAGATCACGGAGCATGCAATAAAGGATGCCGTGGACAAAACGTTCTCTCCCGAGTTCAGAAACCGGCTGGATAAAATAGTGCGTTTCAACGGGCTAGGGGAACAGGTTGTTCTCAAAATAGTCGATAAAGAGATCATGGCTTTCGCCAGGCAGCTGGAAGAGAAAGGTGTCCAGCTGGAAGTCACCCGAAAGTGCAGGAAATGGCTCGCCGAAACCGGATATTCGACTGAGTTCGGTGCGAGAAATATAAGCAGGCTTGTGCAGGACAGAATAAAGTCGTTTTTTGTCGACGAGGTCCTGTTCGGGGGGCTTTCAAAAGGCGGAAAAGCTACAGCGGACATCAAGAATGGCGAGGTCGTGATCAAAGTCGATAACACATAATTAGTTCTTGGTGCCACTCTGGGCGTGCCCAGCTTAATTAGTGTTTTAATTTAACAAAGTGTTCTCAATATTATTAATTGTGAAAATATAAGCCGTTGAATAGAACTAATTAGTCGCGGTGAAACGGCTCAATAATGTGAGTTGGTGCCACTTCGGGCTTGCCCGACTTTATTCACCAAGAACTAAAAAACACAAAATGATCACCGAATTTTCAGATCAAGCGTTTTCAGGCAGGGGACTTCCATACTTCGATGAAAAGACCCGTATTATTTTCCCACCCGTGGAGAGCTCTACTCCGGAAGGTATCGTGATGGCAGGGGGCAATCTTTCTCCCGGGATGCTCCTTTCAGCCTACAGGCAGGGGATATTTCCCTGGTACTCCGAAGGGGACCCTGTCCTCTGGTGGAGTCCGGACCCGAGGTGTGTCCTTTTCCCCGCCGAGGTCCATATTTCAGGTTCTATGAGAAAACTTATCAGGAAAAACCGGTTCAGGATCACGCTTGATACCTGTTTTCGGGAGGTCATTACAGCCTGCAGAGAAACCCCGAGGGTCGGCCAGGACGGCACATGGATAACAGTGGACATGCTGGAAGCGTATGTCGGGCTCCATGAGCACGGCTACGCTCACTCGGTTGAGGTGTGGTCGGGTGCCGGACTTGCCGGGGGGCTGTACGGGGTTTCCCTCGGATGCTGTTTTTTCGCGGAGTCGATGTTCACGTGGACGGTAAACGCTTCGAAATACGCGCTCATTAGTCTCGCCAGGATCATGGAAAAAATGAGCTTCGGGCTGATCGACTGCCAGGTCTTTTCACCTCATCTTGAAACCATGGGCGCAAGGATGATCCCGCGGGGTGAGTTTCTCCCAAGGCTCAAAGAGTGCCTGAAAAATGAAACCAAAAAAGGCTCCTGGGAACATTGGCCCGGGGGGGTGCATGGTGACCCTGCTCAGTAAGAGGATGGGGGATTGGGACACGATCTGGCTGCCGCCGGGGATGTTGAAGAAGGCGTGGTCCATGCCAGCGAAAACACGCCCCGTATTAAGAAAGTCCTCCAACTGCAGCGGGTGCTTTCTGACATTGCTTCCGGCTTAGAGTGAACCGGCCGGGGATCGGAATAGCTGTACCGCTTCGTCTTCACAACCTGCCGCAATAGGATCTCATCAATTGACTTGTGCTTTTTCACTGACAATGGTACTATGTTCAAACGGCGCAGCCTCCCTGTTTAATGTGATATTAAAGCACTAAACTTTTATTTCAGGCTGTTTTATTTTTTTTGTCTTTATTTATAAGGAAGGTAGCTATATCACCCCGGAATAATAAATTTACGTGGTTTAATATGTTAAATCCAATTTGTAAATTTTTATAAAAAAAGGTGAGAAAAAATGAAAGGTAAAAAAATTGTACTTATGGTTCAGGGAGTCAGTTCACGGAGTTTTATTTGCAGGAACTTTTCAAGTACCCGGATTTTAAAGGCATCACCCTCGCGTTTGTTGACCGCAAACCGGAGAGATTGAAGGTAGTTAAAGGTATAGCGGAAAAAATTAACAATGCTTACAAATGGGAAATAAATTTTGAGGGATATTCCGACAGAAGGGAAGCCCTGCAGGCCCTGCTTATTGACCCGTATATTGCCAGTGTTAAGAAAGCCGAGGCACTGCTGGCGGATGTCCTGGACTACAACAAGCAGTATGAGATAAGGTTTTAAGTTATTTTGTAAGGTTTTATAATTGACTTCAATATGGACAAGACACTCAACAGTTGGAGAACCAATATTCTCAAATCGGTAATTCTGTGCGCGCTGGCATATATGATTGCCGGCGGTGCAGCTTTAGGTGTTGGATACGGTTTAAGTGGCAGGCACCCTCTGCTGATAGTCGGGATAAGCGACATTGCAGCAACCGCTGTCGTGTTTTTTTTCAGTTTTCTGTTGAACAATTCGAGTGTTTACGACCCTTACTGGAGTGTTGCTCCGATACCCATCGCCCTGTATTTTGCGTTTCGGGTGTCTCCGGGCCGGATCGATGCAGTAAGGCTTTCTGTGGTCCTGGTACTGGTCAGCGTTTGGGGGGGCAGGCTCACTTACAACTGGCTCAGGGGGTGGAGAGGCCTGGCTCACGAGGACTGGAGGTACTTAAACATAAGGAAAAAAACCGGGCGCGCGTACTGGCCTGCGAGCTTCCTGGCAATACACACGATCCCGACGATCGTTGTTTTTCTGGGATGCCTTTCGCTTTACGCTTCTCTTTCCCGCGGTGTGAATAATTTCGGGGCGCTGGACTTTGTCGCGGCAGCGGTTACGTCGGCCGCCATATGGGTCGAAGCCCGGGCGGACCGGCAGTTGAGACGTTTTAAACTGACACAAAAAGATACATGTAAAATATTGTCTACAGGCATTTGGGCTTTTACCAGGCACCCCAACTATTTTGGTGAAATCCTTTTCTGGTGGGGCCTATTTCTTTTTTCGGTGTCGGCCGCACCCGCACTGTGGTGGGTCGCCCTGGGTCCTGCAGCGATCACCATGCTTTTTTTCTTCATAAGCATCCCCATGATGGAAAAACATATGGTGGAAAGAAGGCCCGGCTATGATGATTACAGGGGCAGGACTTCGGTACTTATACCCTGGTTCACACGAAAGAAGGGGGAAAAAGATGGTTAAAAATAAAAAAATTATCGAAGTTGAAGAGTATTATGATAACCGATAAGACGAAATCGCTCACAATTTTTTTACCAGGGTGATCGGGTCGCTTCCCCGCCCTGAAATTTCACTTGATCGGTTTTCAGGATTTCGTGTAGCGTCAGCGTAGCGAAATTCCTCATTTTTCTCCATTTATTCTCTCTCGGGAAAAAGCGATTCTAATTTAATTTACCTCAAGCCATATAACGTCGCCGGTCACCCGCGCCAAAACTCCCACAGAATGTCTAAGATGCCAAAACCTTTCTAAAACCTCGATGTTTACTAAAGGCTCCGGCTTTTGGCGTCAGGTGTA
>DRHN01000235.1 GCA_011049595.1 Spirochaetota bacterium
AATAAGGCGTTGGTTGATGATCGGCTGGTTTTTGTCTTTCCCTCTGACCGGTTTCATGCTGCGGGGATTCTCGGAGGAAAGCTCGTTACTACCTCGAGTACCGGTGGATGTGTGGAGCGGGTTGTTATTGACTCTCGTATTGGCCGTGGTAGGTATAGTGGCATCGTTCCCACTGGGTATATTGCTGGCCCTGGGCCGCAGGAGCGAGCTACCGGCCGTTAAGTTGCTTTGCACCATATACATCGAAATGATCCGGGGTATTCCGCTCATAAGCGTGCTCTTTATGAGCCAGTTGATGCTGCCGCTCTTTCTCCCACCGGAGCTCAGGCTTAGTACAGTTGTGCGCGCGCTTGCTGTTATGACCCTGTTCAGCGCGAGATCGGGATGGTGTTTCAGCAGTTCAACTTGTTTCCACATCTAAAGGTCATTGACAATATTACGCTGGCTCCAATTTGGGTGCGCAAGTGGTCGAAAGAGAAAGCAGTGCGGGTGGCCATGGAACTTCTGGAACGAGTAGGAATCCCGGAGCAGGCTGACAAGTACCCGGGCCAGTTATCCGGTGGTCAGCAGCAGCGGCTTGCCATCGCACGTGCCCTGGCAATGCAACCCAAGATCATGCTTTTCGACGAACCTACCTCGGCATTGGATCCAGAGATGATCAAAGAGGTACTCGACGTGATGGTTGGACTGGCCCGTTCCGGGATGACCATGATCGTCATTACCCATGAGATGGGATTTGCCAAAGAGGTAGCGAATCGCCTTATCTTCTTCGATGATGGGCATATTATCGAGCAGAACACGCCGGAAGAGTTCTTCCAAAACCCGCGTGAAGAGCGAACAAAGTTGTTCCTGAGCCAGGTTCTGACCCACTAATATCGTTGAGTACGGAAAATTAATTGGTTGGTTATCATGATTAAAGACAAGGATCATGATGATCTTTGCTCATTATGACTAAACCTCATCAGGATCTTTGACAAGTTGTGCTTTGTAAAAAGCAGCAGGCGACTGTATATTGTCCATATTCCAACCCGGGAGCAAAAGGCAAAGGGCAGTAGATGGCCTATAGAAACTATGTGGCGCTCTGCGACCACGGTAGGCGTTACTCGTGCTGGGCGCGTTGATCCGGATTACTACGATGAAAAGGATTAGCTATCCTCTCGCCGTTCTGCCGCCTTGAAGCCAATTATAGATTTTAATATCATTAATATCTACGATACTGTTGATTTCAAACGATGTTCTTTGACCCGGTCCTGTGGTGCCTCCATATGGAATACACGATCATGGCAAATACGGTTATGATATAAGGAAAGGCGAGAACAAAATCCGCCGGTATGTTGAGCACCCCCTGGGCGTAGTTGGAGAAGGCCTCTGCCAATCCGAAAACAAAGGACGCTGCAACGACGCCATGAGGGGTCTTGTTCCCAAGATAGATCGCTACCAGGGCTATCCAGCCCCTGCCGGCGGTAATGTTCGGAACGAACGCCCCGATTTTCAGGGTCAGCACCGCCCCCGCCAGACCGCATGTAAAGCCTGATATAAGAATAGCTTTCAACTGGTACCCGGTGGGGTTCAAACCCAGGGATGCAACGGTGGACGGGCCAAGACCTGTAGCACGCGTGCGCAGGCCGAAAGGCGTTCTATAAATGACAACTGCCGCGGCGACCACGCAAAGCCAGCTCATATAAACAAGGACGTTGTGGCCGATAAATATGTCCCCGAGCACCGGTACCCGCTGCAGGACCGGTAAAGAAAGAACTGGAAGCTGAGGTATGTTATCAAAACGGATCACCCCTTTGCTGCCGAAAATCCGGAAAGAAAGAACTATGGTCAGCCCTGAAGCCAGGAGGTTGGTCGCAAGACCGGAAATGAATATGTTGGCCTTGAGGTACAGGCTGATAACTCCGAATACCAGTGCTACAAGCATGGACGCAAGAATTCCCAAAAGAATTCCAAGAAGAAGACTTCCTGTAAAAGCAGCAAATATTACGCTGAAAAAGGCGCCTATCAGCATAAGTCCTTCAAGCGCTATGTTCAGCATGCCTGTCAGCTCGGTGAATAAACCGCCGATTGCTGCAAGAAGAAACGGGGTCATTATGCTGATAGAGTTGTGAATGAGCGGGATAGTATAGGTATTTTCACTCATGCGGCAGGCCTCCGGTGATAGCTGATAAAACCGTACAATCCCTGCGCAGTGACCAGGTAGAATATGATCGATTGTATTACTGCTGCGATCTCAAAGGTGACATCCGAGTGGAGCATCGCTGCCTTGGCGCCTGCGTCGAGATAGGCGAAAAATAGGGCCGCGGGAAGAACTCCCAGAGGGTGGTTTTTCGCGATCAAAGCTACGGCGATACCGTTCCAGCCGAAACCGAATGAAAACTCCTTGATTGCCATGTGATGGGTGCCCAGTATCGACACGCCCCCGCCGAGGCCGTGAAGCGCTCCGCTGAGTACCATGGGCAGGACCAGGTAGGCGGAAACATTTATACCGCCGTACCCGGAAAACTCGCGGTTCATTCCGCACATGCGCATCTCGTAACCCCAATGTGTGTGGTACATGAGAAAAAAGACCCCGGCGGCGGTCATGACAGCGATCACAACGCTGATGTCCAGTTTGGAAGGCATAAAAATTTTAATCATATGATATTGCTCGGGGATTTTCCGGGTTGCCATAAGACTGTTTGTAGGATCGTTTAGGGGCCCGGTGATAAAGTAGTTTACTATCAGGATAAGGGCCCCGGAGATCAGAAAGGAAGATATCATCTCATTGGTGCCCCACTTCATCTTGAAAAAACCGGAGAGCCCGCCCAGGACTGCACCGGCAGCCATTCCGGCTGTCAGCGCAAGAAAGCCGCCCAGATAGCCGTTGAACTCCGGCAGCATGAGGCTCACGACAGTTGCGACAAGAGCGCTTGAATACACCTGCCCTTCCCCGCCGAGGTTGAAGATCGATGACTTGAAAGCCACAGAAACACCCAGCCCGGTGAACACGATTGGGATCGCCGCGTTCAGCATGTTCCCGAGGTAGAATTTATTGGTAAAGGGCCCGACAAAGAAGTAGTAGATGGTTTTACCCGGCTCATCGCTCAAAAGGAACACAAGAATGACTGCTATCACAAAGGCGATGGCGAGAGTTGCAGCCAGCCCGAAGCTGCCGGCCAGAAGGTTGTTCAGTTTACGTCTACCAAGCATGAAAATGGCCCCTTCGTTAAACTTTCAAATCGTCGATTTAGGTTTTAACGCTTTAAACCTTGAAATCATCCCTCAAACCCATCATGTATTCACCTATGAGCTCCTTGCTCAATTCCTCCTTATCGGGGAAAGAGCAGACTATGCGGCCCCGGTACATCACAACCAGGGTGTCCGCCAGCCCGAGTATTTCGTCAATGTTCGAGGAAATTAGGAGAATTGCCACACCTTCTTTTCGAATTTCCAATATTTTTTTATATATAAACTCGATGGAGGCCACATCGAGGCCCCAGGTAGGCTCGGAAAACACGATAAAACCGGAACGTAAAGCCAGCTCCCGGGCCAGGATCACCTTCTGGATGTTACCCCCTGACAGGGTGCCGATGGAAACCCGCGGGTCCCCGTCAATAGCAAAGTTTTCGGTGAGCTTTCTGGCAAAATCCCGGATCTTGTTCTGCCTCAGTACGCCGACTTTCAGAAAATCATGATGAGTTGAAACGATCATGTTTTCCTGAACGGTCGAATGATGGCTCGACCCCCTAAAAAGACGGTCCGCCGGCACATAGGCAAGACCTCGCTTACGCAGTGAGGAAGCCGAAAAATCCGTTACATCACGACCATCATGAAAAATTCGGCCTGCTGACACCGGACCCAGACCGCAAACGGTGTCCTCGAGCTCACTCAGCCCGTTCCCCCCGACACCTGTCACCCCGACGATCTCACCCTCGTGTACTTTAAGGTTTACCCTGTCCAAAAGAGGCCGCTCCCGGCCCTTCTCATTAAGGCAGATATCTATTAACTCCATAACCACCTTTCCTCTGGAAACGGGGTTCCTTGAAAACCGGAAACTGATACTTTTCCCGACCATAAGCCTGGCCAGCTCGTTCTCGTCCACATCCGATGTCTCCTTCACAACCATGACCCGCCCTTTGCGCATGACTGTTACCCGCCCGGAGATCGCTTTTACCTCGCCAAGCTTGTGAGTTATTATAACAACCGTTTTCCCGAGGCCGGACAGGTTCCGCAATGTATCAAACAGCTTCTTGATCTGCTGCTCCGTGAGCACCGAAGTTGGCTCATCGAGAATGAGCAGATCCGCCCTTCGGTAGAGAATCTTGATGATCTCCACCAGCTGCATCTGCCCCACCGTAAGCTGTGACACCTTTAATGCGGGATCAAGGCTGAAGCCGTATTCTTCAAACACATCCTGAACACTCTTGACCGCTTTCACCCGGTCAAGGAAGACCCCGCGTTTTCGCGGTTCTATTCCCAGAACCACGTTTTCAGCAATTGTGAATTCAGGTATAAGCTGGAAGTGCTGATGGACCATCCCTATACCGAGACGATTCGCATCAAAGGGATTGTGTATGGCGACTTTCCTGCCCCGTAAAAAGATCTCGCCGCCGTCTTTGTGCTCCAGCCCGTAGAGGATCTTCATTAAAGTGGTCTTGCCGGCCCCGTTTTCGCCGACGATCGCGTGGATCTCGCTTTTTTCTACAGCCAGATCAACACTGTCGTTGGCAAGCACCCTGTTTTCGGGGTAGAGTTTGGTTATTCCTTTCATCTGCAAATAAGGCATCCCGCTCACCGATTGAAAAGGAAACCGGAGCAAAGGCATCTGCCCGCGCTCCGTAAATCAGGTAATAATTCCGGCTGCTGTTACCAGAACTTTGGAACATCGAAGGAGACCCTGCCGCCTCGCATGTCCTCGAGCATCACGGCCATTTCTGCACGGACATCTTCGGACACGGCCTGTTCATATAGGGGATTAGAATCTACAAAATCTACATATCCGTCCCGGGTGTTGAGGATAACGGCTTCACCCCACGTGAGCGTTCCCTCCACAGCTTCCTTTACCTTTTCATACACCACGCGTTCCTGCTTAAGAACAGCGCACCCGACAATAGTGCCCGGGGCCAGAGCATAGTTGTCGTCATCTAAGTATAATACATACCTTCCCCGCTCCTGCACGGCTTTGATCACACCCTGGTTGGCCCCTCCTGCCACGGTCAAGATCACATCGACCCCCGCGTCCATCATGCTGTTTGCCAGCTCGGCTGCCTTGTTTGCGTCGTACCAGTTTCCAAGCACACGAAAATCGTTGGTTACAGCAGCATCCGCCGCTTTTGCCCCCTTTTCAAAACCGGGAACGATCATCCGGTCCATTGCCGGATACTGCTGACCAACTATCATACCCACTTTTAGGTCGGGTGTAGCACCGGACATGTTGCTCCTGGTGATCAGGCCCCCGAGATAACCCACGAAAAAAGCCTGCTCGACCTGGTTGTAAAGCACGGTCGCCATCTGGGGATGATCGGGTAAAATCGCGTCCACGATAAGAAATTTCAGATCGGGAAAAGCTTCGGCTACAGGTATGCAAACCCAGGGCATGGCGCCGTTCGAGGTTAGTATCAGCTCGTATTCACCGGTCGCTGCCATTGACATGACTTTCTCTTCCCACCCGGCCTGGTTGAAACCGCCCTCTATCACCTTAAAGCCCACATGGTCGTACTCGGCAGCTGCCTTTTCAACCCCGGCTACCAAAAGTTCGTACAGAGGGCTTCCGGCCACAACACCCGGGATAAAGACCCCGATATCGTAAGGCTCGGCCGCTTTTACCGGGGCATCCTCCTCTGCAGGCTCTGCCGGCTCCGGCCCTTTATCTTCTTTTGCGGCATATCCGAACGGTACGAATAAACAAAATGCAAGTGCCGTTATTATCAGCAGTCTGTAATGCTTTCTCATTTTATCACTCCTCTATATCATTTGCATAGATCCAGCAAAGCATCGGTTTCCCTGCAATGAACTCCTATCCATTTTGCATCATTTTACATCTCCGGATAACAGGGTATCAAAGAAATTGCAGCGACCGAAAGTAAACATGCACCAACACAAGTACTGTGTTGAAGATCCAGCCGCAGGGTAAATGTAACAATTACAGGTTAAAAAGGTGAAAAATTATTTTTTTGATAATATTCGTCCTCGAGAAACTGAATCTCCCGGTAAATTGCCCTGTAGTGATCCTCCTCCCAGTCAGCCAGGTTTTTGAAAAAATCCTTTAACCCGCTGTCTGAAGATTCTTCTGCCATCTTTTTATAAAAATCTGCCGCATCGCGCTCAAGGCGGAGCGCGATTGAAAGAGCTGACATTTCAAAATGACTTTGCCCTATCCTATTTTTAAAATCTTCTGAAAAAATAGGGCTTTCGACATCCTTGAACTCCACCAGCCTGGGAAGGTCCGGGACATTTATCTCTTCTCCCTTTAAAGTGGAGTGATACATTTTTTCCAGAGTTTCGAAATGTTTGTTTTCTTCCTCTGCAAGATATTTAAACACATCCCTGGCCTGGGGATCATCGGTCCGTTCCGACACCATCCTGTACAGTTCCCGCCCCTCTATCTCACCTTTCATTGCAGTTCCAAATGCCTTTTGAAGGTCCATTATTACCCCCCTGTCTTCCAGTTTTTTCAACCAGCCCGATCTTATAATAAGTACCGTACCCGGCTTCTCTCGTGAATGTTGTTTTGACTTTCGTTTTAGTAATCTTAAAGTATGTTCCAGGGGCCTCGGGGAGCTATTCTCATCCCATCTGAAAGAACACAAAAAGCATTTATTCCAACATCAACTCCAATTACCGGACCCTGCGTGTTTAGCAAGTAGTGTCCTCTGTTTATTGTCGGGCTTTAGTTCGTAACGATATGCTTGCTGGGTTAACATCTTTCAATCTCTTTGAGGGCTTTTTTTGCTCTGTCTTTTGCCGAGCGGCTGCCATAAAGACTTGCGAAAAAACCGGTCAATACTTCTATTATATCCTGAACTAAACCCTCCTTCATTTCACTTTCATCAACCACTATTATTCTCCTGCCGCAAGCACTCAATAGTGCTTCCATATATTCAAACCCAAATCTAACCAGCCTGTCTTTGTGTTCAACTACTATCGTTCTTACATCGGGATCTCTTAAAATTGACAAAAGCTTAGTCCTCTTACCATTCAAACCACTGCCTATTTCTTTTATTGCTCCTTTAACCTGGAGCCCATGAGAAGTTGTATATTCAACTAACCTCGATAATTGCCTGTCTAAGTCTTGCTTTTGGTCTGAAGATGAAACTCGAGCGTAAAGAACTACCGAAGATGACCCTGCTTCATAACTTGTTTCCGGATCTTTAACAATTATCGTTCCTGTTGCTAATTGTTCGGCCGGCAGAGGCAGCCTGCCTGTTGACCACAACCTCCAGGCTGTTTTATATGAAATCCCTTGTTTTTTTGCCCATGTAGATAATTTCATCTCTCCCCGCTATAGTGATAAGGTACCACATTGGGGTATATATGTCAATATAATTATTAACTGTTTACAACCCTAATGTGGACAAGTCACATTCTTGATTTTAAATATGTTTCCTGCAAACTAAAGTTTGTGCCAAAAAACAAGGAAATTGTTATTTAAGGTACTACCGCGTATCCTGAATTGTCTGTAATTGAGTTTGACCCGAGTCAATACCAGAGAGGTCACCGTAATATAATACTACTGATTGTATTCAATTTCAACTCACTTCGGCATGGCCGGTTACAATCATATGTTCAAGTTTTTCGATGGTAATATCCTTTTTCTCAAAACCCCCTACCTTTTCCCCATGACTGAGAATGATAAATCTATCCGCGATCGAGTACACGTGATGCAGATTATGGGTAACGAATACGCTGGATATTGCTTCATCACGGAGATTTCTCTCAAACGTCATAACCTGCTGTGATTCCTTTACAGAAAGAGCGTTTGTCGGTTCATCGAGGAGCAGAAGCTTTGCCCGAAGGTTTGACAAGCTCATTTCCCATGAAAATATTTCGATAAATAGACACGCTGTCCACAAGGGCCGCGTCTTCCATTCCCTGTTTTACCACGCTGTGAAAAGGGTCGCCTGAGGACCAGTGACTTATCATCACGAACTTGTAGCCAAGCCCGGCTCCCCCGGTTTCAGGCGGAGCGACTTTATCTTCTTCCTTGGTCCCGGCTGTAAAAATCATTGAAGACACAAAACACAGCCCGATGATGATCACGAGGCATTTCAACAACCTTTTTCCATTTATAATTTTCTCCCTTTAAGATATTTTAAAAAAAACAACAATTTAACAATCTTTTCACCACATAAACCCATTTTTGTCAAGATATAAATCGATCCGGCAGAGGGGGCACACACAAAGGAAATAAGAGAAACTGATCGGAAATTAGGAAAAGATTGACATAAACCGGCTTTTAACCTAAAATGATTTAATGCTGTAAACCCGAATAACGGCACCTATATATGATAAAAGTTATGAAAGCTGCTGTTTTTACTGCCCTCGGAAAGATCGAAATCCGGGAGAGCTGGCTGTCCCTTGAGGAATTGCGTGTTACAGAAGGCCAGGCCAGGAGTTCATTCTGGAACCAGATAAAGGCCGACATAACCGGAAAACAGATCCTGGTCGCCGAAACAGGATATTCTGAATTAATTGGTGTCACGTGCGTCGCGCTGGGAGAGTATGAAACCCTCGGCCACAAAAGAGAAGGTGATTTTATCAAACAGGCTTCTCTTACCGCGGACTCATGCGAAAAGCGGGGCATGCCGCTGATGATCGAAGCGATGGTGAGCCTTGTGCACAAAGGGTGCAGCGTAAAACAGGCCCTCGATCATCTGTGAGGTCGTGTCCAGTGCCCTATTTGTCTTTTGCTTCCAACTTTATGTGGGTCATGATCATCGGCATTTTTGGCCCCTCCCTCCCGGCTATGATCATTGACCTTGACATCAGTTACACCAGGGCCGGATTGTTCTTTACTGTTCTGTCTCTCGGGTCTCTTGTGGGGACCTCTCTGGGAGGGTATGCCTCGGACTACATCAACAGAAAGATCCTTTTCAGCAGCATTGCTCTCATGCTGTCCGCCGGTCTTGTTTTTGCGGGACTCGCCCCCACCTACATCCTGATTATTCTATTTATTTTCATGCTGAGTGTGGCAGGCAGCCCTTCCGGGATTGTAGGCCAGAGCATCATGCTGGACATGTTCCCGGAAAAAAGGGAGCGCTACCTTGCTATCCAGATGTTTTTTTCGTCACTCGGGAGCTTCTGCGCGCCACTGCTTGTCGCACTCAATTACTCCTCCGGTCTTTCCTGGCGATGGTCTTTTTTTGAAACCGCGGGCATCGTCATTTTACTGCTGCCATTTATACTTCTGGCTTATCTACCGAAAGTAAGGGCACAAAAGCATCAGCGATCGAAGCTTATTTCGATCCTTTCCGACCGGAGAATACAGCTTTCCGCCCTGTTTTTATTTTTATACATGTCCCTGGACATCGGCTTTTCCTACTGGCTCGCGGAGTATTTTTCAAGTGAACTTCACGCGAGCATGAAGATATCGAGCGCCGGGGTGAGCATATTTTTACTTGGAATGATGACAGGAAGGCTGACAACACCCAGGCTCCTTGGCGCAGTTAAACCAAGGAAAATACTCCTGTTCGGGCTCGCATTCGCCCTGGCAAGCCTTTCAGTGTTCCTTCTCGCGCGGCCGGTCCCTGTGAAAGTGGCCATGGTCTTTTTTTACGGACTCGGTCTTGCCCCTGTATTCCCTCTGCTGATGGCCAGGGGCACTGCTGTTTTTCCCGACCGGCCGGGCACGGTTAGCGGATTTCTGTTCGCGAGTGTTTCACTGGGCGGGATGGTATTTCCGCTCCTGTTCGGTGCAGTTGCCGAAGGGATCGGGATCCGGCGAACATATTTCATTGTAGGTTTTATCGCACTGGGATTGCTGATCGCGTTAAACCGCTGGACCGCCGAGCGGCCGCAGCCGTCAAAAAACATTCATGACACCGGGTGAATTCAAGCCTGCCGCCGATTAACTGCCGCATCCCATCCGGCACAAAACGATTTAATAGAGTGCCGGGACGTGTTGGGTCAGTATTTACCGTACTTTCTCACGGATTCGAGCATGGCGGCATAATTTTCAGGCTTTACGTGCGAGTGGATCGAATTTGAGGAAGATATGATATAACCCCCTCCGGGAGCGGTCTCGGCGATTGTGTTTTTTACAGTTTCCGCTACCTTTTCAGGAGATGATTCCGTGAGGATCTTACCGGTGTCAATGTTGCCGATCACGCAGATCTGGTGCCCGTATTTATCCTTTACTTCGCGTATGTTCATTCCCGCTTCCGGGTCGAGAGGGTGCAGACCGTCGATGCCGGTGCTTATCAGCATCTCGATTATTTTGTTGATGTTACCGTCGGTATGCTTTATGGTGAATGCTCCGGCTGATTTTGCCGCAAGTACAACCTCTTTCAACCCGGGAAGGAAAAATTCCTCAAAACATTCCGGTGACATCATGGGCCCGCTGTTGCCGGCGTAATCGTCCCCGAAAACAAATAGCTCGGATCCCAGCGCAGCGGCTTTTTTTATCAAGGAAACAGTGTGCTCGACACCTATCCTGACAAGCCTGTGGACAAGCCCCGGTTTTTCTATGGTGTCCAAAAGCAGGTTGTCCATTCCCCGCAGGTACGTCGGGTAGGAGAAAGCGTCATGAACATGCATCCCCACCATCTTTTTGCCCTTGAACCTCTTTACAATCTCCTTGAGGCCTGTATACCGGAACGGGTCGAGCGGGTCAGGCCCGACATAGCTGTCCAGGTCCTTTTCGGTCTTGACCGGCCCTTCAACAGGAAAGGGCACGGTCTGGTCGGAGTACCTTCTGACGACTCCCCATTCATCCCTGAAAGTGCCCGATTCTTTATCGATCGTCTCTTTGCGGTAATTCAGTGAAGGCGTACCTGTCAGCACGATATCGAAATCATACTTATCCACAAAATCCGGGTAACTGCACCCCGGGCTGATCCCGTGGATCACACCCGGATCGATAACAAGCTCGAATATTGGGACCATGTCGGGGATATTCCTCTTTAGCGCCTGTTCAGCCCTCTCAAAATTTGTCATTTTCAACTCCGCATATGAAGTAGACAAACCGTTTCTTTATTTAAAAATGTGTTTCCTGCAAATTAAAGTTTGTACCGGAAAAAGGAAATCGGTGTTCAGGCACTACTTCCAGTATTCTTTAAGGTCATAGAATGTTTTAAACATCACTTCTGTTATTTCATCGGTCGTGCCGATACCCTCGGAGTCACCGTAATTGAAAACTATGAACCCCCCCTCAGGAGTTGACCAGTGCTTTACCAGCTCCCCGGCTTCGATTTTTACGGCGTTCGCGTCGCCTCCGGGCAAGGTCGATTGTATATCCACGGTTGTCAGAAAACACACCTTGCCGGCAAAATTGTCGCCGATCTCTTTTATCCCGTAGACGCGGGGCTGCTGCATGTTCAGCACATCTACCCCGAGTTCTATGAAAAAGGGGACAAAATTATTTATCCTTCCGCAGCTGTGCAGAATCACATGCCAGCCATGACCGTGGACCGCGTCAAAAAGCTGTTTGTACCTGTTAAAAAAGAATTCCTTGAAAGTGCCGGGTGAGATATACGTATTCTGCTGTGACCCCCAGTCGTCCGTAAGAAATATCCCCTGAACACGGCTGCCGAACCGCCTTGACGCTTCGGCAAGGTGCTCTAATTTGAACTCGAGTATCATGTCCAGGACCTGTTTTATTTTTTCAGGCTCGAGATAGAAATCCTCAAGGGTCCTCATGAAACCGTGGAGCATTTCAAGCCTCTCCACAAGATTGAAATGACTGGTCAGCACAACATACCGGTCACCGGCGTCTCTCATTTCGCTTTCAACACGTTCAAAATAATACGGGTTGCGAGGGGCCGGAGGCGTGTAGGTTTTCAATTTGTCCCAGTCTTCAAGAGGGTGATATTTCACCTGGCCCATGTTTTTTACTTCCGTCGCCTCCCACCGGCACCCCCAGTCGTCGGGCCCGGGGTTGTCGAAAAACCACCCCGACTCCTGCCTGTCCATCTCCCAGCAGTCGCAGACATCATTCGGAAAATCCGCGATTCGCTCGGACAGCCTGTCATTCCAGAAGCTCCCGATAAAGAAGGGGAATCGGGGAGGTGTTTCGAACTCGATGGCCCTGCGTACGATTTCCCTGCTTTCCATGATTATCTCCAGAACATTGTGTATAACGA
>DRHN01000236.1 GCA_011049595.1 Spirochaetota bacterium
AAAATGGTCAAAAAAGAAGGCTTTTCTCCGAGGATGAAAATCACATACTTCCGGGACAGGATTTCTGTTCCCGAAATACATCTGGAATGGAGGGAAATCGTCGAAAGTGTAATACTCATCCTTTTTTCGATGTTCCTATACATATCGGTTATCTTTACCCAGTTCGCCTTTTTCCCGGTAGTAATCGTGACGATAAAGAGAGGGTGGAAGGAAACCACCGTTTACATTACGGCAGCGTCAGTCCTGATTTTGTACATGATGATCAACGATATCGGCCGTTTGCCTCTGGACAACACCCTGCTTTTATTTTCACCGATTCATTTTACATTAGAATTTATCGGGAGACAATTTGGGGTATCAGGCGCGAGGTTTCTGGATTACTATTTTATTTTCGGGGTCATGGGGATATTCATAGGACATCTTGTGTTCAGGAACTACAGGCTCAACTATGTCATGTTTTCCGGGATGTGTTTATATATGGGGATGTTCGTTCTGATGCTCAGCCTCTCGGGTTTGATTGGCGGGTTCAAGACATTTACATCCGATTATTCACTGTTTGTTGACAACAAATTGAACAGATATATCAGCCTGTCAATGGCACAGTTTGATAATTACAACAGTGTTCTGATGCAGCAGGGGTTTGATTACAATTTACTCGAAAAAAAACTGGAATCCGCAGCCCAGATCTATAAAAAAGGCATTATATTCGGGATCGCCCCAAAAGGCGGAATAATCATAAAACAGATTGTTTTCATTTTTCTCAGTATACTCTTTGTAAAGCTGTACTTTAAAAGTAAACTGAAAAAGGCCGCTCTTACATTCACCATTAAAAACTACACATTATCTGATGACTGGGTCTGGGGTTTGATCGGCACCTGGGGGCTTGTTTATCTTAACTTTTACGTCAACAGCGACCTGCTGGGTATTGTCAGCTGGAATTCAGCAGTTATAGTTTCTTTTTTATTTTTTCTAAAAGGACTGTCAATAACCAAGCTGGCCGCGGACAGGATGAAGGTACCGCAGTTCCTTCAGTATGTTGTGTTGTTGTTCCTGTTCTTTTACTTTTTCATCTTTTTTGTAGTGATCGTAACAGGTATGGGGGTTGTTGACATATGGCTGAAAATACATGAAAATCTTAAAAATATAGAGAAGAGGAGAGTTGGATGAAGGTTATCCTTGTGAAAGATGTGCCGGAACTTGGTGAGGAAGGAGACATAAAAGATGTAGCTCCCGGTTATGCCAGGAACTACCTTTTTCCAAAAGGTTTTGTAGTTGACGATACCGCTTTTAACCGCAACAGGATGAAAGACCAGAGAAAGAAAATTGTGGCAAAAAAAGTCAAAAAAAGAGACGAAGCAGAGGCGTTTGCTGAAGAGCTGTCCGCGATCTCAGTAAATATTCCTGCTGCTGCGCAGGATAATGACAAACTTTTCGGTGCTATTCATGAGACCGATATCGTGAAAGCCCTTGAAGCGCAGGGATACACCATCGAGAAAAAGAACATTTTATTGAGCGAGCCCATTAAGGCTATCGGAGTGTATAAAGTCGCTGTAAAAATATATGAAGATATACATGCTGAACTCAAGGTGTGGGTTGTAAAGGAGTGATTTCACCCTTATTTGAATTACTGCCTGACCTGGTAAGTTTGAGAATTAATCGACAGATCTTCAGCTGGAGCATCAAAAAATGAGTGAGGATTATCAGAGCACGACCGTCACATCACTTACCGATAAACGTCCGCCCCAGAACCTCGAAGCGGAAAAGGCATGTCTTGGAAGCATGCTCCTCGATAAGGAGGCTATCGAAGCCGCAATTGAGGTGCTGACGGAAGATGATTTTTATTCCAGCCAGCACAGGATCATTTATAGCGCGATATTGCAGCTTTATAACAGCGCAACGCCTGTAGACATAGTCACCCTGACCGATTCCCTCAAGTTTGGCGAAGACCTTGACAAGGCGGGGGGAGTGGTAAATATATCGTCGCTTCTTGATGAGGTGCCCACCTCCGCAAACATCGAGTATTATGCCAGGATAATAGAGCAGAAATCGCTGCTGCGAAAATTAATAAAGGCCGCGTCTGAAGTTATTTCCATTAGTTACAACCCCGACATGGATGTATACGAAATTATCGATGAGGCTGAAAAATTGATATTCGATGTGGCTGAGCGGAGGGCTTCTAAAAAGAATAAATACTACATGATGAGTGAGATAATAAAGGACAGCATTATCGCGATCGAGAAACTCTATCATCGCGGGGATGTATATACCGGTATTCCAAGCGGATACAAGGAGTTTGATGACCTGACATCCGGTTTTCAAAACTCCGAGCTGATAATTATTGCAGCGAGACCTTCGGTAGGGAAGACAGCATTCGCTCTAAACATTGCTCAAAATATTGGAATAAGGCAAAAGAAGAATGTCGCTATTTTTAGCCTGGAAATGTCAAAGGAGGCACTGGTCCAGAGGATGCTCTGTTCTGAAGCAAGAATTGACAGCCAGAAGCTCCGGAAAGGTTTTCTTGAAACTGAAAAATGGGCGCCTCTTACGACCGCTGCGGGAAAACTTGCGGACGCAAATATTTTTATCGATGAAACACCGGGAATAAACGATATGCAGCTGAGGGCAAAGGCCCGAAGGATACAGTCCAGACACGGTCTTGACCTTATAATAGTCGATTACCTCCAGCTGATGACCACGATTAAACGAAGAAATGAGAGCAGGACCCAGGAAATCACCGAAATATCGCGTTCGCTGAAATCACTGGCACGGGAGCTCAATATCCCTCTGGTAGCGTTATCTCAGCTGTCAAGAGCGGTCGAGTCCCGAGGTAAAGACAAACGTCCCATACTGTCCGATTTGAGAGAATCAGGGGCAATAGAGCAGGACGCCGATGTAGTGACCTTTTTATACCGGGATGAGCTGTATAATCCAAATACTCCTGATAAGAATCTTGCGGAAGTTATAATCCAAAAACAGAGAAACGGGCCCACAGGTAGTTTTAAGCTCCGGTTTTCCAAAGAATACACAAGTTTCGAAAATCTGGAGAGTTGGGAAGATGGCGAATCTCAGTATTACGACGAATAGCAGTCATCGCATCCACAAAACAATAAACCGGCATATGTAAATGAGAGGAGAAATTAAGTGAAATTGGAAAATAAAATATCGATTATCACCGGTGCGGCAAGCGGAATCGGCAAGGCGACGGCGATACTGTTTGGTGAGGAAGGCTCAACTGTGGTCGTAGCCGACATAGATATGGAAGGGGCCCGGAAGACCGCAGACGAGATGCGTGAAAAGGGGGGCCGCGCTTTTCCTGTAAAGGTTGACCTGTCTGATATCGGGGATATACAAAGTACGGTTTTAGATATAAAAGAGAAATTTGGCGATATCCACATACTGGTAAATAACGCGGGTGTTTTTTCAAAGGTACAGATACAGGATATGACCGAAGAAGAATGGGACCGGGTGATGGATATAAACCTCAAAGGGGCGTTTTTTTTGTCAAAGGAAGTTCTTCCCATGATGATAAAACAGCAGTACGGGAAGATCGTCAATGTGTCCTCCCTGTCGGCCAAAAGGGGAGGATTTACATCCGGAGTCAACTATGGCGTTTCGAAAGCGGGTCTGATCTCGGTTACAAAGTATATGGCGAATTTCGGAGGCAGGTACGGAATCAATGTCAATGCAATTGTACCGGGATTTGTGGACACCGAGATGTTTCAAAACCACCCGGAGGAGAAGAAGAAGGCCGTAATAAAAAGCATACCTATAGGCCGGATAGCCCGGAAGGAAGAAATAGCAAAAGCGATCATGTTTTTATCCTCTGAAGATTCTTCTTACATTACCGGAGAAATACTGGACATAAACGGCGGGGTTCTTATGGATTAGGCGGTAAAAATGTTTTTATTAAAAAAAATAGTCTCTCCATTTTTTTTCCCGTTGTCATTGTTTCTTATACTTTTGCTGCTGGGGTTGATTTTTTTGTGGTTCACCAGGAAGCAAAAAACAGGAAAAATAATTCTGTCTTTCTGTGTTTTATCTTTTATTTTTCTAAGCTACGGCCTGATTACAAAAAATTTATTGTACTCTCTGGAAAGGAAATACCCTTCGATTTTAAATACCGACCGGATCACAGGGGCCAGATTCATCGTGGTCCTCGGGGGCGGTGCCTCTTTTGATCCTGATATCCCCACGTCCAGTCAGCTGGCAGGAGAATCTCTCCAGCGTCTTGTAGAGGGGATACGTCTTTACAACCTGCTTCCCGGGAGCAGGCTGATATTGTCGGGCGGAGCAGCTTTCGGGAATACAACAAGCGCCGAAGTGATGAAAAAGATGGCGTTGGAGCTCGGGGTCCCGGAAAAAGATATACTGATAGAACCGGGGTCCAGAGACACTAAAGATGAGGCAAGGCTGATAAAGGATATGGTGGGGGATGAGGCTTTTGTTCTGGTTACATCAGCCTATCACATGAAACGCTCAATCGCGTTGTTTAACAAACATGGGATGGACCCTGTCCCCGCTCCAACAGTCCATTACATAAAGAAAAGACAAAGTCTGTCACCTGGTTCATTCTTCCCATCTTACTCTAACATAAAATATGCGGACATAATTGTTAGGGAAAAACTGGGTATAACCTGGGCAAAGTTGAGAGGTCAAATTTAGCAAGGGTTTTCTTCTGTTTTTATATTACCCGCATCGATTTCCACTTCCCGCCAAGAAAACGAAAGAGAAACCCGAACCCCAGGATCACTATGTATGCTGTGATAAAGACCCATGCCAGGTAGATCCCTCGCTCAAAGACTACAAGGGACAGATATGAGGGAAGAACAAGGAGCCCCATAGACAATACCAGGATCATGAGCATTACAAAACGTGTGTCCCCGGCCCCTTTTATAGCTGACGCAAAAATGATGTTCATTGCGTCAAAAATACAGTAAATAGCCACAAAGCGCAGCAGTATCACAGTGATTCGCTGTATTTGATTAAAAACCAGAGGGTCTGATTTTGTTGAAAAAATACCGACAAAAACATCCGGGATAAATACAAATAACAAGGCGAGAGCCCCCATATACAGGATGCTCAGTAAAAAACCGGAATAAACGCTGCGCTCGGCGAGATCTTCACGGTTTTCTCCAAGATATTGCCCAACCAGCACGGAAACCGCCATCCCGAGACCGATCATGGGCATAAAAGCGAGGGAGTTTATGTTGATAGCAATATTTGTTGCCGCAAGCTCCACTGTGCCAAGGCGCCCGATAAGCAGGATGAATGCGGTAAATCCAAAAATTTCGATAAAAAAGTGCACACCGCTGGGGAACCCGAAACGCAGCAGGCGGGAAAACAGCTCTTTGTCGGGCGCCCACCCCCTGCCCGTGTTGTAGGCCTCGCGGTTCGGGGCCCGGAGGATCAAAATAAGGAACAAAACAAATCCGAACCCTGTTGAAATGACGGTCGCTACCGCAGCACCGGCTATTCCCATGCGCCCGAAACCCATTTTACCGAATATCAAGACATAGTTGAGCAGCACGTTCACACCGGTAGCCGCGATGTTCACCCACATCACAGGACCGGTCCTGCCGAGTCCGATGAAAAAACCTGAAAGCGCCGCGGAAGCAAGTGGGAAAAAAGCACCGTAGCACATGATCCGGAAGTAGACCACTTCGAGTTCCTGAATTTCAGGCGGATGCCCGATCGCTTTGAACAGAGCGGGGGCAAGGGGAGCAAGAACAAAAAACAGGCCCCCGCCTATGAGCGCAACGTAGATGCCCTGCCATGTGGAGGGGCCTATACGGTCGTGCCTGCCTGCCCCGACGTACTGGGCCACAAAAGTACTGACATACATCGTGGTCCCTAAAAAAAGGCTCAATATCGCAAAAATAAGAATACCGGACGGCAGAGCAGCGGCAATGGAATCGGTGGAATACCAGCTCAAAAACATTCTGTCCACAAATTCCTGGATCCCGATTGCGCCGGTGCTTACAATGAGAGGAGCGGCGAGGTTCGCAACCTCCCGGTACCCGCCAGGGCCTTTCCAGCGTTTTCTGAAGTTGTAGAGGCTGATCTTTTCTTTCAGTTTCAAACTAATAAGTTCCTGGTGTCACGCCGGTAATATAATATAATTGGACCTTCATTGGTAATAAAATCATTATTCCTCATCCCACAAAACTGTGTCCTTTACGCCTAACATGTCAGCTGCCCGTGTTGATTCTTCACCTTTAAATCCCAGATATAAATACCGGGCCGCCAGGTCGGGATCGGTCTCCTTTAACTTTTTGTACAATTTATTAACTATGCCATAGTTTTCAAGCTCATGATTTACCCGGGCCATACAGAGTATTGCTTTCGAGTTCCCGGGCTCTGAAGCGTACGCTCTTTCATAGAATGAAAGAGCTTTTTCCATGTCGTCTTCCATAAAATATATATTTCCGAAGTTCAACAATGCGGGGACATAGGATTCGTTCTTTGAAAGCAGCCTGTTGAACTCCTTACGGGCTTTATCAGTTAATCCGTATCGGGCATACAGAACACCTAATTTATTAACAAATTTCGGATCTCCTTCGCTCTTATTAATTTCGGACTGCAGCTTGGCAACCCTGGGCAATATTATTTTATCGATAAATTTTGTAACTTCTTTCAGATAGGACACTGTCAATTGGTCCCTTGCGGGAGGAGATATAGGAGCCGCGTTACCGGGCAGCCCGACAGGCTCGTACACAGCCCACGAGTCACGCATGGGAAAAAACCCCTCTTTATCTTTAGAAACGGCTTCACGCCATTCTTTTGCCCCTATTTTCCAGGCATTTAAAAATCCGTTGTCAAGCGCCGTAACTTCCACGGGTACCCACACCTTTTTACCAATGAATATTAGCTCATCCGGCCTGATTTGGGTCTTTCTGGCCATATCGGGTTCCAGGTCGAGGGAAAAGGCCATGAGTAGGTGGCCCGGTATAGTGATAAAAGAAGTTTCTATGCCCACGGATTCAAGAAGAGCGCTGTATAGTATGGACAGGTCGTCGCAGTCCCCGGCCCTGTATTCAAGCGTCTGCCTTGGGAACTGTAGAAAATCAACCGCTTTTTTATTTACAGAAAATTCTTTGAATGGCGTTGTCGGGTCAATGACATAGCTCATTCCGAATAAAGAGACTGCTTCGTGCATGGCCATGGCAGTTAAAAGGTTTTTGTTCACTGCCCTGGATTCCTTCCTGCCGACCACACCTGCGACGTTTTTCGCGAACCTGAGAACAGCCGGGTCTTTTGCGGTTACAAACGCGGCGGCCTTCCGATCGTCGTCCCAGGTCATGGCGTTTCTATTGTGGAGTCTCATGGTTTGGGTGTATTCCTCTTTGTAGACGGCCCCATCCATAGAATACTTAAGAGTTATAAGTACGGCTACTTTTGTTCCCTCTGTGATTTCAAGCACGTTGTTTGTAAACAGGGCGTTCAGCTCTATCTCCTTTTTTTCACCGGCTTTTAGTGTTTTTGGGGCCTTGCATTTTTTAGGTATGTCCATGTACTGTTTTACGAACAGGGTTATTTCAATATCTTTTGCCCGAAAACTGGTTTTGTTTCGCAGGGTCGCATGTCCGACAGGATGCTCATCGTAATATTTAAAAAGCACGGGAAACACGCTGTCGAATGCGATGTTTTCAATTTCAAGGTACTTCCCATTTTTTGGTTTTTCCGCGGGAAGATCTTTTCGGGGGGTTTTTTCAGTAATAATATTCAGTCCCTGCTCAAAAGCACCTATGTCAGGAGCGGCATTCGAATATGCGATCCCCATGTCAACACCGGCATCGATACATGGGGAGTTCTTTTTTAGTGTAAAATCACGGCTGCTTTCATTATTAAAAAGCGGATCACTGAAAATAGAATTTTTGTCCCTCGATGTCACGCTCCGGTATTTACGAAAATCTTCAAAACCAGTATTATTTACAAAGAACGGTCCCTCTTCGGAGTTTGCCTGCCGATAATAGCAGTTGTTGTCAAAGGTGTTGCCCTCGTCTCCGCTCCATGAGGCGTAAATGATCCCCTGCCTACCGGCGAAGATAATATTGTTCGTGATCACGTTGTTGGAAGCAAAACGGCCGGTCAACTCTCCATCTCCCCCCATTTCCACCTGGTTTTTGTACAGCACGTTGTTGTAAAATTCGCTGTTTATTACTTTTCCGTTTCTTCTTACATACCCGCCGAATGAAATACCCTCATTGTCATTGGAATATATAATATTTTTCCGGACGATAATACCAGAGGTGTCGACTCCTTTTTTCCAGGCGCTTATATCGATCCCGATGTCATTATCGTAGATCCGGTTTCCCTCAATGGTTATATCCTTTGCACCGTCCACGTGAATACCGGCAAAGTTATCACTTCGATATTTTGACCTTGCCCTGTAAACGACATTGTTCTTGCAAAGACCGTCCTGCGGGAAGTACCCCTTGATCCATGTTTCGCCCCCGATGATATCGATACCCGCATTGTTGACATCATGAACACTGTTATTGGTCACCTCAAAATCTCTGACATTGCCGTTGATGTGAATTGCCCCGGCTTTTGAAGGCTCACTGTTGTATATTTCATTTCCGTCGATTATGATATTTTCATAAGGTGCTGATGAAGTACCGTAAACAGTTATGCCCATTGCCTGGCGGCCGCGCATCTCATGGATCTTGTTGTTCCTTATTTCGACATTGCTTCCTTGACCTTCGATCATGATTGCGGCGCCGGTCCTCACGTTAAGGTTGTTGATGATCTCAAAACCCTGAATGACGATATAGCTTTGATTGTTTATATAGATCATGTTGTCGGCCCTGATCCCCCTGCCGTTCAGCACCACTTTATCGTTTTCGTAATTTTTTAAAACTATATACCCCATTCCCCTGGAGCCGCCCCTGTAAAACTCGAGCTTCTCCTTGTAAGTCCCTTCTTTGACATAGATCGTGTCACCGGGCACAGCGTTGTCGAGGGCGTCCTGGATCCTGTTATAATCACCGCCTGTTTTTGAAACAATAACAGCATGAGACAGTTCCGGAAGGATAAGAAAAAAGAGCAGCAAAAAGACACTGTATATTACTGAGGAATGCAGCTTTCTATGCATAACAGCCTCCAGCAGCTAAAAATGTTTATTTTTTTCTATAATGCAACATCCAGATACTTCAACCTAACCTTCGTGAATGGTCTCATATATTGCAAGTACATTTTCCACCGGTGTGTCGGGCAGTGTTTCGTGGGACGGAGCAAGAATTATTCCCCCCCGGTTCCCCCATAGGTCCATTATCTTTTTAATCTCCTCCCTTATTTCAGACGCGGGTTTTTCTACCAGCAGCTTCTGCACATCGAGGCAGCCGTGGAGGCATACATCCTTTCCATAAAGCCGATAAACATTTTCGATCTCCATCTCTTTTGCAGAGGTCTGGACAACATCGAACACATCTATGCCCGCGTCTATCATAAAAGGCAGGACATCGTGAACACTGCCGCAGCAGTGAAAACCGAAAAGAATCCCATATTTTTTAATATTTTCAATAAGCTTCTTGTATATGGGCAAATAATATTTTTTAAACAGATCAGGAGAGAACATCAACCCGTCCTGGCCTGCAACATCATCCCAGGTGCCGTAATAAACAGCTTCGTTTCCTATCACTTCCAGAGATCGCCGGTTAAATTCGATACAGAAATCACCGACTTCCCCTATGATGTGTTCTACCAGTTTTTGATCAAAAGCCATGTCCATTAAAAACTGCTCCATGCCCCTCAGATAACAGCAAATATAAAACAAATTGCTCAGTGTCCCGAAATTGAGGATACCCCCGTCACTGTCTTTGAAATCGGCAAGGGATATCCCATTATATTTATTTCTCATGTTGTTGAAGTCATAATTTACGAGCTTCGATGTTAAAAAATCTTTTTCCAGGTCCAAAAGGGAGTTTACACCGGCAAGCGGCGGGTCCACGCCGATATGTGGGTAATCGATGTCAAAACTTTTCATGTTACCGGGTCTGGATTTTATCCCTATTGTGTAAAAAAAGGTCCCGTCGTCAACATAGGGCGGTTCAGGTTTTTCACCGAGGAATTCAGGGGTAAAGGTTGAAAATTTATCCACCTTCGTCCCGGAAGACCAATAATCGGCGCCCAGCAGCTCTAGAAATTTTTCCCGGTTCCCCGTGAAATCAGCGGGATCTTTGAAAGAAAAATGCTTCATCATTGTAGTTGTCAGATATTTTGAAGCCCTGAAGGTTGTCGGTATTCTGTCGACAGGTTTTCTCTGTATTGCGGCAATTACACGTTCTTTTTTTGTCA
>DRHN01000237.1 GCA_011049595.1 Spirochaetota bacterium
CTTCAAGGTTATTTGCCGAAATCGCGAGCGGCAGTTTCATCGAGGCGGCGATCTCGGCATAACCGTCAATGTTTGACGCATCAGCTTTATAGATCAATGGCCTTGAGTCTTTAACCGTGTCACAGGCGGAGCTTTCAGATGCTTCTACTCCCCCGATGAAGCTGGTAAAGATCGGAAAAGAACCGAATCAGATTGAAATCGGTCAGGAAACAGTCATGTTCAGGCACGAGGAAAAGTTTCATAGACCCTGCGGGATCGCGGTCCGGGTGCCGGCTTCTCTTTCCAACGATGAGGCAGTCGCTAAAACCGAAAAGATAAACGGGTCGGTGTTTGAAAGAGTCGGTGAAACTCTCAAAGTTGGCTTCTGCGCTGTTGAAGTTGACGGCTGCGACGACCCCGGGGCAAGAGCAAAAACAATAGCTGATAAAAGCAAAGTTCCGATGATACTTATCGGTAAAAACGCTTCTGACATGAAACCCGCCTGTGACACGGTTAAAGACTCAAGGCCATTGATCTATAAAGCTGATGCGTCAAACATTGACGGTTATGCCGAGATCGCCGCCTCGATGAAACTGCCGCTCGCGATTTCGGCAAATAACCTTGAAGAGCTTGCTGATCTTTCGAAAAAAGCAAAAGACAAAGGGGTAGAGGACATTGTACTGGCTTTTGGGTCGGAAAACATGGGAGAAACAATCAGAAATCTCACAACAACCAGGCGTGCAGCCCTAAAAAAGAATTTCAAACCTTTCGGGTTCCCTTCCATGGTTGAAATAACCTCTGATAATGCTGTTGATGAGGCGGTTATAGCCAGCGCTTTCGCTGCAAAATATGCCGGGATCGTTATTGTTGACAACGTCCAACCGTGGGGCCTGTTACCTCAAATGGTAATTGTTCAAAATATTTACACAGACCCTCAGGTACCCAACGCTGTAGAATCAAAAATCTACGAAGTAGGCAACCCGGACGAAAATTCACCGGTTATCTTTACGACTAACTTTTCACTTACCTACTTTACAGTGGAGGCAGAGGTTGAGAGGAGTAAGGTACCGGCATACATTTGCGTGGTCGATACCGAGGGACTCGGTGTTCTCAATGCCTACGCAGGGGACAAAATATCGGCGGACAAAGTAGTAAAAACACTGAACGAACAGAAAGTGGCTGAAAAGGTAAAGCACCGCAAACTTATAATTCCTGGACTCCTTCCAATTTTCAGGGCCGAGATCGAAGATACATCCGAGTGGAAAGAAGTAATAATCGGACCTGAAAACGCAAGGGAGATTCCGGCTTTTTTAACAAGTTCCTGGTAACCGGCGAGCGGTTCCTGGTAACCGGCGAGCGGTTCCTGGTAACCTTAGGTTTCTGGGTAGAATATCGGTAAAAACAGATATGGAAAAAATTAAAATAACCTTTTATCCGCAGGACATAACGGTAAGCGTCGAAAAAGGTACACCGCTGCTCGAAGCTGTATCCAGAGCAAATATAACCATCAGCAATCTCTGTGGAGGCGATGGAATATGCGGACGCTGCAAGCTGATCGTAAAAGAGGGTGATGTAACCGGAGAAATATCCGTAAAACTGACCCGTGAAGAGGTCAAAAAAGGCTTTGTGCTCGCGTGCATGACAAAAGCAGTGGGCGACCTTGTTGTGGAGATCCCGGAAGAAACTCTGGCCAAGGAAAAAAGAAAGGCTGACAGAGATACCGAGCGGTTCCGAAGTTTTGAAGAAATCGCCTATAAAAAGGAATATGAGCCTTCACCGCTTATAAAAAAAATTTATGTTGAGCTTGATAAACCAACGATAGCAAATAACACTGCGGACCATGAGCGGCTCAGTGAGACGATCTGTAAAAAACTCAATGTCGGCTCTATGCAGATGGGGCTTAAGATCATAAAAACGCTGCCTGATATTTTAAGAAAAAATGATTTTCGTGTAACAGCGACTGTAGGTTTACGGCGGGACGTAGCGGAAATAATGAATGTTGAAGGGGGCAACACTGAAGACAGAAATTTCATGGTCATTATTGACATTGGTACTACGACAATAGTCGCCCATCTTGTCGATGCGAACGCGATAAAGACCCTTGACGCCATGGCCTGTTTCAATTCTCAGGGTATACATGGAAGAGAAGTAACCCGGAGGATGATTTCGGCGGAAAAAAAAGGAAACGAGGAGCTGCAGAAACTTCTGATCCAGGATATCAATTATTTAATAACCAGCCTGGCGGATAGCAACGGGGTCGGACTCAAAGACATTACAGCGGTCATATGCGCAGGCAATACGGCCATGGGCCATTTTTTGCTTGGGCTGCCGACAGAGAACATAAGACGGTATCCATACGTTGCTGCTACGGTGGACCCTCCCCCGCTCAGGGCTGCTGAAGTGGGCATAGAGATCAATCCCAGGGGTCTTTTATACTCTCTTCCGGGCATAAGCGGATGGGTCGGCAGTGATATAACGGCAGGTATCCTCTCAACCGAAATACACGAAATGGATCAGCTATCACTTTTACTGGACATCGGCACCAATGGCGAGGTCATTGTCGGGAACAAAGATTGGATAGTTGCCTGCTCGGCTTCCGCCGGCCCCGCCCTGGAAGGCGCAAGCATTGAATGCGGTATGAGGGCCGAGGAGGGGGCCATAGAATCTGTTTTTATCGATAAAGGTGAAATATGCTATAAAACAATCGGAAAAACGCCTCCAAAGGGGATATGCGGCTCAGGAATAATCGATCTTGTGAGCGTCCTTTTAGAAAAAAAGATCATCAACCGATCGGGCAGTTTTATTGAAAATACTTATGATAGAATAATTACAGAGAAGGGGGTGAAAAGATACCTCCTGGACGATCCGGTCCGGGGTCAAAAAAACAATATTATTTTTATCAGTGAATTGGACATAGAAAATGTTGTAGTCGCCAAAGCAGCGATCTTCTCCGCCATGAAGATTTTGCTGAAAAGACTTGATCTGGATTTTCAGTCCATAGACATGTTTTATATTGCGGGAGCATTCGGAAATTATCTCAACATTGACAGTGCCATAGCGATCGGGCTCATACCCGATCTCCCGAGGGAAAAATACCGGTTCGTGGGAAACACGTCAATAAAAGGAGCAAAATTAACAGCATTTTATGATGAAGCTTTCAATAAAATCGTTCAGTTAAGGCAGGCGATAACATATTACGATCTGATGGGCGCCCAGGACTATGTGGAGGAGTTTCAGAAAGCGATCTTTTTACCGCATACTGACATAGAATTGTTTCAGGCAAGTAGCTAACCCTCGGTAAAAAGGTCCGATTGAAATGTTTTTTGATCAGCAATAATACCATAAATTTTCACGAAAGGAATGTAAACAGGTGACAAAAAGTATAGCAGTTGCGGGGAAGGGCGGCACAGGTAAAACAACGATTACCGCTCTTACGATACTGAGTTTGTGCGAGCTGAACAAAGGGCCTGTGCTGGCGATCGACGCGGACCCTGACGCTAATCTCGGCACTATACTTGGTATTGATGTGTCCCAGACTCTTGGTGAGCTGCGGGACGATGTTCTGGAAGAAATAAAGAATTTTCCTCCGGGTATGGACAAAGCGAATTATGTGGAGGCTGGTTTACACCAGATAATAGAGGAATCGTCAGGTTTTGATCTGCTGACAATGGGAAGAGGTGAAGGCTCTGGCTGCTATTGCTATCTCAATACTCTTGTTCGGAAATTTTCAGAAGAGCTTTTTCCGACATACAGCTGGATCGTAATGGATAATGAGGCCGGGCTGGAACATATAAGCAGGCGCACTACCAACAACATAGACACCCTGCTTATTGTTGTGAATGATAACCCGATTTCTCTGAATACCGCGAAAAGCATAAAAAAGATCTCTACAACGCTCAAAAACAAGATCGGGAAAGAATACATCATAACCAATATGGTCAGGGACGATAGAGTATTGGAAGTACGCGGACGTATTGAGGAATTGGACATTGAATATCTGGGAGACGTGCCGTACGACGCGGCAGTCGGAGATGCATTATTTCAAAAAAAACCGTTAAGCTCTATAGGGGATTCGTCAGCAAAAAAAAGTGTTGAAAAACTTATTAATATGATAGGAGGCTGAAATGGAAATACCGGATGTAAAAGAGAAATGGACATCGAAAATAAACGAAATCACACTGGGTGCAACAAAAGAGCAGGGGGGTACACGCGGTAAAACCGTTACCGTAGGAGGAGAATCAACACTTCCTTTTATGACCGCCGAAGGTGAGATCCCGAATAAGCCTGTTATTGCTGGATACATTTCGGATACGCCGCCCGACTGGCCCGACACGATTAAAAATGCAATAGGCAAAGAGATAAACTCACCTGTAGAGTGGGCGCAGAAAAATGTCCAGGAGAATGGTGCTGACCTGATAAGCCTGAAATTACTGGGGGCGGACACTGCAGTAAACGATGCATCCCCCTCGGACTGCGCGAAAGTGGTCCAGGATGTGCTGAAAGCTGTGGATGTTCCTCTTATTTTATGGGGATGCGGGGATGAGGAAAAGGACAACTTGGTTCTTCCGGAATGCTCGCAGGCTGCAAAAGGTGAAAACTGTTTGATCGGTTCGGCAAAAGAGACCAACTACATGACGATCGTCGCTATCTGCAAGGCGGACAAACATAAAATAATTTCGGAAGCACCGGTTGATATCAACCTGGGAAAACAGATAAACATACTGCTGCAGGACGCCGACTACGACCTAAAAGATGTTGTCATGTTCCAGGTAACCGCTGCACTGGGCTATGGTTTCGATTATGTGTACACAATAATCGAGCGCTGCAGGAACGCAGGACTCAAAGGGGATACGTTGATGGCTGCACCACAGATATGCGACGTGGCAGGAGAGACTTACAGGGTAAAAGAGGCAGTTGCCGATGACGATATACTGCCGGGATGGGGTAAACTGGAAAAGCGCGGACCTCTGTGGGAAGCAACATGCGCCGAAGGGTACCTGCAGGCTGGAGCTGACATTTTTATTATGGCACATCCCGAAGCTATCAAGAGTGTACAACATACAATAAGCAGATTATTCTAAGGAGGGAAACCGGATGATACTAATAGGAGAAAGGGTAAACGCAGGTTTTAAGGATATCAAGGAAGCAATAATAAATAAAAACGGTGATGTGATCAAGGAATGGGCAAGAAAACAGACGGACGCCGGAGCGACATATATCGATGTCAACCTCGGCACAGCGTCGAATAAACCTGAAGACCTCTGCTGGATGATCGAGAAGGTACAGGAGGAAGTTGATACACCGATATCAATAGACAACAACAAACCGGTGATGCTGAAGGAAGCAATACCTGTTTGTAAAAAACCCCCTCTCGTAAATTCCACGACAGCTGTCGAGGAAAAGATGAACGAGCTATTACCAATTATTGCGGAGCACGGGGCTTCGTTTATAGGGCTTGTCATGGATGAGGCCGGCAGCCCGAAAAACGCCGACAAACGTGTTGAAAACGCAGGTAAGATCTTTGCAAAGGCGTTTGAGTTTGAGCTTTCGCCGGAACAAATATTTCTTGATCCAATAATCATGCCGTTGAAGTTCATGCAGGAGCAGGCATCTGAAATATTGAGCGCCGCAAATCAATTTAAGCTCTTTTCAGATCCCCCGTGCCACATAGTGTGCGGCCTTTCAAACATCTCGAACGGAACGAAATACAAGAAGCTTATCAACAGGACATTCCTGACCATGCTGATTGCGAACGGGTGCGACGCCGCGATAATGGATGTCATGGACAGCGACCTTGTTGACGCTGTTCTGACGGCAGAGCTGATCATGAATAAGCAGATATACGCTGATGGGTACATCGGGGCATTCAGAAAGAGCAGATAAAGTGCATATGCACATCCGGGGGTTACCGGGCTTCAAAACTCAAACTAAAGCCGTGAAGCCATGTACTTTACTTGATCTTGAGCCTTATGACCTGCTCCAGAGGGTTTCCTTTGCTGTCGATAGCACCGATGGTCAGAATAATCCTCGCGGATGTATATCTGAAGGGGATTATCATATTCCGGGATATATTTTCAAGATATTCATAATCCTCAAGGTTTGTCACCCAGTTGTATACATGAATTAGCGCGTAACGGATCCCGATCTCGCTTTTTAGATATATAGCGCTTTCCGATACACCGGCCACTTCGGTGATTTTATCTTTGCGGGATTCAACATCGAACTTCAAACAATTGTCCCTGTCCTCACTTTTTGAGCATCGATATAGATCGGAATCAAATATCGAAAAAAAATCCCCGGAATGATATGATATATCGCCGATAAGCATTGCGTCGATCTGCTCTGTAAAGTCTTTCGCGTAATAAACAAGTTTTTCCGAGCAGGGTATCCTGATCGCTCTTCCGATATGCTCTTCAAAAAATGATCTTATAAGTTTGTGCATATCATTTTTCGCTTTTATGCTCTGCTCAATTGGTATTCCTGTATTAATTTCATCAGAAATGATTTTTGCTCTTCTTGACGAAATATTTTTAAATACTTTCGCGACAATACTTTGTTCCTCCATAACAAGGCTATGGGCCAGAATTATGTCATCGATCGTATTGAGGATTTTTTGAAGCTCGCGGTCCACCATTAGAGGGATCATGCTGAAAAAGAATAGTTTGTCGGTAATGAAATACGCAAACGAAGGGTCGTCTTTAAAAAGATTGGATACGATAGTAAGCTCGTCCTGAATCGATGCCAGCCGGATCATATTTAAAAGATGAATCAGCCCTTTCTTATAAACAGCAGGATGATCGATCTTCATTATATAGGACTTTATGTTATCTATTCCTAGTGTTTCAATGTCGATGTACTCTTTGAAAGGAATGTAGTTTTTATACTCAAACCCGGAGATGACTTTTGCCTTTGCAGGGTATATTCTGCATTTGCAGAAACCGCAGTAATAATCAGACTCTACACCGTACTTTTTCAGCTGTGAATAAGTATTTTCAAACTCTTTTGTTTTCATTTCAGGAATGGAATAGAAGTGCTTCGTGTGATAAAATATGATTTCTGATTTTAAATAACTGTTTTCACCGGCAGAAATTGTAATCTTGTATACTCCCGGGATTTTAATTGAAACATTTATCGATTCTTCTTTGTCCACTGTAAGCTGATCAAGCCTCTTACTGAAAATCATCTCGTTCTGTTTATCCAGGAGCTTTAAAATGACTTTTTTGTAATGCTTATCAACTGTTTTAATTTTTATATGAGTTGTCACTCCAACAGGATTTAAGAAATTGTATTCCAGCTCAAAGGGCAGAACATTATCAAAACTGACAGAGGGAATAAACTTTTCTTTATATTTGTATTCTGTCCATTTTCTTTGCAGTATTGCAGGATACATGTATATTTTTTCTTTCCAAAGGCTGATCGCTTTTTTCCCCTTTAGTCTGGCTTCACGATCTCGAAAATTAATTTTGATCGGGTTTATATCACTCGCTGTTGGCAGGAATAAAAAGAATTCTCCCAAAAATAAAGAAGAATAAATATACAATGGTATCGTCCGATATTAGTAGTAAGAAAAATCGTTCTGCTGCAAATCAAAAATCTGCTCTAAATATACTATTTTATTTGGATTTAACAGCAAAAATGAGACTATATTTAATTGTAGTTTTTTATTTGATTGTTTTATATATTTTTCCTTGTTACAGATCATTTTCTTTAAGTGAAGAATATTATATAGACCTGTTAAAATACGGTACGGACTTGGATATTGTGTCAGCTTTCTCTCGGATCA
>DRHN01000238.1 GCA_011049595.1 Spirochaetota bacterium
ATCTGTGCCCCTGGATCGAGTATCTCTATGGCATCCGACATTGTCCCGAGATAGGTACGGCCCGTTTCAGCAGTGTATCTGTTTGATGCTCTGTCATGGAAAAAAAACTGCGGGGGGATTTTTCAACGCAGCGCTTGATCAGGTCTCCGGGGAGTTTTAGCCTGACTTTATCTTCTCCGGCGCCGTTTTTGACAAGAAGGTCTCCCAATTTTTTACTTTCAACCGATATCCCTATTTTTTCATTAATATCATAAGCCGCTGTCAGTATCTGGTTTATTTCACTTTCCGATAGGGCTTTTATCGTTTTTTTCAGCGGCATTCCAACCCCGGCTTAAATATTACTCTTATGCTGTAAACCTAAAAGCTGCTGTCTGTTTCTTCATTATAATAGATGCATCTATAATAGATATTTTCTTTTGATTAACAATTTCGGTTAGAACAACACCACGGGAACTGTTTTGAAAAAATATACCCGATTCTTCAAACCTTTATTCAACAAGATCGAGGGCCTCTTTGAGGCTCTTTTCTATCAACCCGCACAGCTCGTCCAGGTCGGACTCTTCGGCTATCAGGGGCGGACAGATGGCGAACCAGTCAGGGTCTATCCGCATTATTAAACCGTTTTCGATCGATGTTTTTTTCAGTGCCGTGCCCAGTTTTTTCCCCATGGGGAACTGCTCCATTGTGACGGCGTCTTTCACAAGCTCAACACCCCTCAGGACACCTTTGCCCCTGATCTCCCGGACTACTCCAAGGCTTTTCAGCCCTTCGAGCTTTCCTGCAAGATATTCACCAAGCGCCCGGGCTTTTTTGTCAAGGGCCTTATCTACGATCTCGTCGATAACAGCAATACCCGCGGCACACGCGAGGGGGTTACCGGCGAAAGTGTGCCCGTGGGCAAACTCAAGCCCCTCTCCGGGCGGGCCGTAAAAGGCGTCTGCCAGATCTTCCCGGGCCATCATGGCGCCAACCGGCACAGCACCGCTTGTCAGCCCCTTGCCCGCGCAGATAATGTCAGGGGTCGTGCCGAAAGTCTGAGCAGCGAACATGTCCCCGGTCTTTCCAAAACCTGTGAGCACCTCATCAAAAATGAGAAGCACGTTGTGACGATCGCATGTTTCTCTCACCATCCGGAAATACTC
Source organism: Spirochaetota bacterium (assembly GCA_011049595.1). GTDB lineage: Bacteria > Spirochaetota > B62-G9 > B62-G9 > DRHN01 > DRHN01. The sequence goes on from DRHN01000238.1 coordinate 1,143, forward strand.
GTCAGTGGGCGTAACAATACCGCCCGTGTTGCAGATCGGCTCCAGAATAACACAGGCAACCGTTTCAGGCCCTTCGTTGACGATCACATCTTCAAACATCCGGGCGCTGAACCTGTTCGTTTCCTCCCATGTAGAAAAACTGTCCCTCAGCTGGATCGGGGAAAAAACCTTTAAAAACCCGTTCATCTGGGGCTCGAATTTCATCTTGCGTTTTCCGCTCCCCCCCGCGGCCATTGCAGCGAACGTCGCGCCGTGATAGCTCAGGTAGCAGCTTATGAACTTGTATTTTCCCGGGTGCCCGGTCTGTTTGAAATACTGGCGGGAAAACTTCATTGCAGCCTCAAGCGACTCCGAGCCTCCGCTGAAAGGCTTTATATAATTTACATTTCCCGGCGTCACCGAACCCAGTTTCTCGATCAGATCGAGCGTGACATCTGAAATACCGTGCATCGGCGGCGCGAGGGTCATTTTTCCCATCTGGACGCGCATCGCCTCCATAACACGGGGGTGCCGGTGACCGAGGACAGCCACAAAGATCCCGCCGATAGCGTCAAAGTAACGCTTCCCCTGTATGTCCCAGCAGTAAAGACCCTGGGCCTTTTCAAATATCAGGGGTGATTTTATCACTTCGGACATCTGATGGAAATCAATAAACGTGCGTTTTAAGAGCTTTTCATGACGGTCTGATAGTTTCATGTTTTTCTTAACACCTTTCCGGGAGTAATGCCTGTGTGCTTCATGTCTTCATAAACCACTTTACCGTTGACGATCACGCAGGACACCCCCTCCGGAGGCTTTGAAGGTTCCAGAAAGTCCTCGCCCTCCTTTAACCTGTCAAGGCTGAAAACGACCACATCGGCAAAATACCCTTCCTTTAATACACCCCTGTCACTCAGTCCCAGGACCTTGCGGGCCGGTACAGAAGTAGCCTTCATGACAGCCTCTTCGAGGGTCAGCACTTTCTTTTCTTTAACATACAACCTGATATAATGCGGGAAAAGGCCGAACGCGGTAGGTGAAACGCCGTACCCGTAAACACCCTGCCCGGAAGACGACATAGCGGGCAAGGCGTGCACATCGGTACACGGCATCCCGGCAGGGTGCTTTAAAAAGGTGGGCAGGGCGCCGTACTCCCGCTTGTCTATTATTAAAGCCCAGGTAGCACCCGGGTCATCGATCAGAATGTTGAAAACTGTTTCCACAGATTCATCATACACCGCTTCTATAATACTGTGAGGTTTTAATTTTCTCGCAATCTGTCCGACAGTCTTTCCCGCGTAATCGCTGTTTTTGCAGGTCAAAATCCTGTAGCAGTCCATCCAGTACGGGTCAGTAACAGGGTGAAGCATGCCGAATTTGAACTTCCCACCGTATATTACCTCTTTGACTCTGCTCCTGAAACCCCTGTCCCTCAGCTTTTCAGTGAACTCCTCTTTTTCGAGCGCCCTCAGCCACTCCGGTAAAACAAGCAGGGGGCTGAAAAAAGACTCGATGACAGGCAGCTGGCTGCCTATACTCCGGGACCACGCTATCACGTTGTAGTTCAGATCCAGTCCCTCGTCTATAGCGCTGTCAACGACATCCATAAGAGTGGCCTTTGCAAGCGCTTCATCAAGAAAATCCGGGTGGGGTTGCGGCACGCTGTATGCCGGAGTCAAATGGGCTATGTTGAGAGGGACCGAACCGGCCTTTCTGCTGATCTCAACCGCCTCGAGCAGGCCGTGGTACCTGCCTGTGATTATCTCGCCTTTTGGCGCGTGGAAAAGCCCGTAGCCGAATTCCGACGGGTTGTCAGCGGGCCACTGGCTCTGATGGTGCCTTGTGTGGGGAGCGAACATGCCCCCGCGGTCTCCCGCAATGCGCACGAGCTCCACGACCTCGCCGACATCCGCGAAGTGACCGGCAGAAGCCGCGTCAAAGCCCGCCGAAAGACCGAACGCACCGGTTTCCATCGCCTCCGTCAGAAGGCTCTTCATCTCATTTATTTCTTCCCGGGTCGCTTTTCTTTTAAAATCATCACCCATTACAGCGCCCCGTACGGCATTATGGCCCACAAGGGGCACATAGTTGGGTGTGTGACCGGCAGTTTCAACCTTTTCAAGCCAGTCGTTAAAACTTTTCCAATCAGGTTTTAAGGCAAGGCCCCAGGCGTCTATTATGCCCTGGAAATATTGTATATCCTTTACCGGTGCAAGGCTGATGCCGCAATTGCCCCCGACAAAAGTTGTAATACCCTGCATGATGAGGTTTTCCGCAAGGGGATATTGCAGTATCGAAAGGTCGGCGTGGCTGTGCGGGTCGATAAACCCGGGGCAGACAACAAGCCCGGACCCGTTTATTGTCTTATCCGCCTTTGCTTCTAAATTGCCTGCAGCAACCGCTGCAATCTTTTCTCCTTTTACACCGACACTGCCTGTGTACGCGGGCCCACCTGTCCCGTCGACAATTTCGGCACCCTTTATCAGTATGTCAAAATTGCTAAAACTCATTGAGCACCTTTATGGGCTTGCCCTCCTCTATCGATCTCATGGCAGCATGACCCGCGGATATGGTTTTCGCGCCGTCAACCACACCCGGTACCGGGTCTTTGTCATTTTCAATACAGTCCTGAAAATGCTCCATATATCTCAGCACAGTCTTTGTGTGACCGTATACGTCAACACCAAGCTCCGGTGGAAACAGCATTATCGATTCCGGTCTGTACTCGATCTTGTCCCAGACCACTGTCACCTTGCCGCCTTTGTTGTCGCTGTATTCGGCAAGCACGTTCATTTTTGTACCGTACAGGCTCACCTTCATCATAGGCTCGGGCGGCTCTATTACACCGTAAATTCCCATAATACGCCCGATGGTGCCGCTGACGAACTTCAGGTTTAGTAGAAAATTGTCTATTATCGTATAGCCTTCGGTCAACCCTCCCCTGTTGCCGTAAGCGTGTA
>DRHN01000239.1 GCA_011049595.1 Spirochaetota bacterium
GCGGCGGGGTACCGGAGGAGAACGAACCGGATCGATATTGGTTGAGTCGATAGACTGCAAGGGAATCCCCATGGTCAAGATGAGAGCAGTCTATCTGTCGGGGGATTTCGAGGAATACTGGGACCGGCACATCGCACAGGATCAGGAGCGTCTCTATCCAAAAACCCGGTGGGAACCCGTCGCCACCGTCGTCCTAAAGTAGCCACACCCAAATCATAAACATTATTATTTCTAACAGGCAATTTTAATAGGATTATTATTATAAAATATACCTAAATTAAAAATATAAAAAATACTGGATAAATAATTATATCAATGTTATTATTTTTTAATTAATAAAAAATACCGCCCGGAGAGGACAAGTGAGACTTTTGATTTTATTTGCCGTTATGTGTATAATAGCAGCTGTATTGATATTTAACAAAAAAATAAGAAAAACCGGTTTCCCCTGGTACGAATTTTACAGCAGGGGTAAAAAAGAAGGCTTTAGTTTTAAAAAAATCGGAATGTTAAAAAAGTTTGCCGTTATGAACAAACTCGAAAAACCCCAGTCAATTTACTGGTCCACAAAACAGCTTGACAGGTGTCTCGCACCTGCCATTCAAAGTATAAATAAAAAAGAAGATATGTCTGGTGATGATAAACTGAAGATTGTCGATAAACTTCTCGAATTGAGAAAAAAGGCAGAATTTAATCTTCCAAAGTATGAAAAAAGAATAAGGGACACAAGGCCCATAATACGACGACAGAAACTCATTATCCGCGACAAAGAATTGGGCACTTTTGTCAGCTGGGTCGTTGAAAACAACAATAAGTTCCTGGTCATTACACAGCCCACTGGGCAAAAAGACTCCGAAACCCTTAACTGGCAGCCGAGGGAAATCGGTGTTTACTTCCGCAGAAAAGACGATGCCGGGTATTTCTTCAAGACCAGGGTCGTAAAGCACTTAACGAAAGAAGAATACCCGCTGTTATATATTAATCACAATAAGGAATTAATAAGACATCAAAAAAGAAAAGATGTGAGAATAGATACAAATATCAGATCGTCATTTCAACCTTTTTCCTACAAATCAAAAAAAGATAATAATACTGTACCGGTCAGAAATAAAAAATACACTGGAAGAATAGTCGATATCTCAGGCGGCGGATGCTGCATGATCGCAGGCAGCAAACTGAAAAAAAACGTTAGGTTGAAAATTGATTTTTTTCTTACGGATAATAAAAATGCCGCAATTATCGGTACGATCCTTGGGTCTTCAAAGACCGACAATGAAAATGTAAAAAAGTACCATATACTTTTTCTAAAGATCGACCTGCAAACAAAGCACAATATACTTTTTTTTGTTTATAACATTTTTGGCGAAAGAGATGTTCAAAAAAATACTATTCAAAACACACGGGTTGGAGCTGTCGTCAGGCCTGAAAAAGCAATACCCTCCAAGGTAACCGGGTAGATCTTTTTTCAGACCTTGAATATAGCTGCCGGGGCTACCAACAACTACAATCTTTCCATATTTTCTTGACAAAGCCTTCACCCATGGTATGATGTTATGATAATTTGACCCTTGCGGCCTGTCCTCACCCGGAGAAATAAAATGAGGCTGAAAGACAAAGTAGTGATTATCACAGGAGCAGCATCAGGCATCGGAAGGGCTTCCGCCATTAGATTTGCAGCGGAAGGAGCGAAAGTTGTTGCGGCAGACAGGAACAAAGAGCCTGGTTTGCTATGTGTTGAGGAAATCAAGAGTCACGGCGGTGACGCTCAGTTTATTCAAGTCGATGTTTCCAGCTCACACGAAGTTCAAAAAATGATCAAAACAAGCATTGAAAAATATCAAAGGCTCGATGTTCTTTTTAACGATGCCGGGATATTCTTACATAATGTGGACGGCCCTGTCACTGCCATAAGTGAAAAAGTTTTTGAAGACCACTACAATGTTAACCTGAAGGGAACATTTTTGTGCTGTAAATACGGGATCCCTCACATAATTGAAAGCGGAGGTGGAACCGTTATAAACATGGCAACGGTTGACGCGATCATCGGCATCGGATATGATGGCTATGCTGCCAGTAAAGGCGGCATTGTCGCAATGACCCGTTCGATGGCACTTTCTTATGGGCCTCAAAATGTGCGTGTCAACTGTATCGCCCCCGGCACAGTCAAAACACCTATAAACGAAGGTGAACTGAACGACATCGAAAAAACCAAAAAATATCTACAAATGACGCCTCTCGGCCGGTTCGCGGAGCCGGAGGAAATTGCATCAGCCGCCCTGTTTCTTGCCTCGGATGAATCCTCCTACGTCACCGGGACTACCCTGGTTGTGGACGGTGGAATGTCAGTTATATAAACCAGGCTTCAAGGCGGGTCACAAATTACAAAAAAGGAGGTTGCCGGTGATGAAAGTTTATACCCTGCACAAACTGAAAAAAGGCTCAACAATGGAAGATTATAAAAAATGGTCGCCTGAAGACCAGCGCGTAAATCACGAGCACCCGCTGGTAAAAAGTTTTGAGGTCTATGAGGTGATCGGCGCCGATAAGAACACACTGCCCGAAATTCCGCTTGGCAAGGATGCCCCTTTTGATGTTATTGAAATAACCGAGGTTGAAAGCTGGGAAGATTTCGTGAAACTGTGCAAGGATGACAAACTCGAGGAAATTGAAAAAACCTGGACGGAGAAATTTCTTGATGAAGATAGTCTTGTTGTAATCGCTGTCAGGAAAATATGACTCTTTACCTCTTTGACCGGGAAGTCTGTACGATTACATCTTATAATCAGCCGAAAAGGAGCTTGAGCCATGCAGCCAAAGGTGGGTTTTATCCCTCTGGGCGGTAGTATTTATGAGGCAAAACAGATCGAAATGGTCCGTGCGGATTGTCTGAAAACCATTCAGAGATCCGCTGTCCGATTGATCGAAATAACACAGGATGTAGTTGTAAATACAAAAAAAGTCAGTGTTATTTCAGAACAGGTCAGAAAAGAAAATGTCGATCTGCTGGTCATTCTTTTTTGCAGCTGGGCAAGCGAAGAAATAATAAACTTCCTTTCCAACGAACTTCCCCATGTAACTTTTTTACTCTGGGCTGTGACTAAACCCTCTGAGATGGTATCTCCCTGCGGTTTGATTTCGGCCGCGTCCAATTTTAAAAAATCGGGCCGCAAATTCCGGTATGTTTTAGAATCAACAATACAGGAGGCGGTCCGGAAGATCGAGACCGCGGCAAAGGTCTCGATGGTGAAAAGAAAACTGGCGGCAGCTAAAATCGGGATCGTCGGGTACCCTCCTTTCGGGATGATCGATGTAACCTTCAGCGAGGGGGACCTCGCAAAGATCGGCCCCGGGCTCATCCATATAGACACACTCGAATTATTGAGCAGATACGAGGATACAGCCGATGAAAATGTGCGGGATATAATTTCCTCTGTTGTTCAGGAAGTCGGAAGTGTAAATGTTTCAAATGAAGAGCTTGCGGAGTCAAGCCGGATGTATGCTGCCTTAAAATCACTCGTGGAATCCTTCGATCTTTCCGCTATCGGCGTACGCTGCTGGCCCGAGCTTCGCGAAGAACGTAAAATACCTGTCTGTTTTGGCCTTTCCCGCTTATGTGATGAAGGGATCGCGGGCTTTTGTGAGGACGATGTAAACAAAGCCGTCATTCAGCTCATCTTTCAATGGCTGACCGATTCCCCGGCATTCCTGGGCGACCCTGCAGAAATTGATTTTGAAGAAAACATCATTCTGCTCTGGCACTGCGGTGCCGCCGGTATGAAGATAGCAGGGAACATAAAAGATGTCAGGCTCGAAAGCAATGTTTTTTCCCGAAGAGGCGCGTGCGTAAATTTTTCTGTCAGGGAAGGGCCTGTGACTGTAGCGAGTCTTGCGGGCCCATTTAACGGCGAATTCAATCTCCTGGCATGCAAAGGGGAAGTACTTGAAAGCAAAGGGCAGACGGGGAACCAGGCCAGAATAAGTTTCGAAATGCCGGTCAGGAAAATTCTTGACACGATGATCAGCTGCGGTATGGGCCACCACATGGTTGTCTGCCCCGGTGATGTAATTGAAGAATTAAGAGAGCTATCTGCCCTGATGGGATTTCGACATGTCCTATAGTTTACACCCCGGGGCTGCCGACTGTGAAACACCGTGTATTATTTACAATTTTTAAATCATTTTTTCAAACTCTAAATTTTATTCATCATGGAGTGTGACCAATGGCAATTATGCTCTGTGCCGTATTTTACGGAAAAGAAGATATCAGGCTTGAAAACCGTCCAATACCGAGTGCAGGTCCTGATGATGTTCTGGTGCAGGTAAAAGCATGCGGTATATGCGGCACCGATGTGAGCATGTACCAGGGTAAAATAAACTACAGCCGGGATATCGTCGGAAAAATATTCGGACATGAGGTTACGGGTGTTGTTAAAGAAATCGGAAGGAAAGTAAAAACAGTCAGGATAGACGATCGTGTGGTCGTAGCTCCTGTGAACTATTGCGGTGAATGTTTTTTTTGCCGGAAGGGCGACGAGAACCTATGCGTCAACTGGAGATGTATCGGCGAGGAGATCGACGGCGGGTACGCTCAGTACATCTGTGTTTCTCAAAAACAAATATTTTCTCTCCCTGACAATCTTTCATTTGAGGAGGGCACCCTCCTGGCCGACCCGGTGCCCACTCCGCTTCATGCTGTTATAAAAAAGGCCGGCATCAAGCCGGGCGACCGGGTGGCCGTGTGGGGAAGCGGGCCGCAGGGGTACTGCGCGATCCAGATCGCAAAAACATGCGGGGCAACAGTAATCGCCTTAGCACGGCGGGAGCAAAAGCTGAAGCTTGCGGTGGAACTGGGAGCGGACATAACTATCGACTGTAAAAAAGAGAATGTAATCGACCGCATAAAAGAGATTACCGGTCACGGCGCGGATGTTTGTCTTGAATGCGGGGGTTACCCCGAAGCTGTTACTCAGGCAATAGCCAGCGCACGAAAAGGGGGCCGGGTTGTCATGATCGGGCTGCAAAAAGCACAGATGTGTGATCTGGAAGACATGACATGGGGCGAAAAAGAGCTGGTGGCTTCCTTGAGCTCCACCTATCAGGAGTTCAGCACAGGGATCCGGTTGACCGAAACAGGGAAAATTGTATTAAAACCCCTTATCACCCATTCATATCCGCTCGAGTCGATAGGTGGAGCTTTTGAGCTGCTTTCCGACCGAAAAGCATTCGTCATCAAAGTGATCATTTTACCGTAGTGTTGCGGGCCGCAGATCGGCTTCGCCGCGTTTGGATTTAATATTATAAAGGAGTCGGGTCAATTAAATGAATGCACGGGAAAAATTTCACGCGATCATGAAATTTGACACTTCTGTTCAAACTCTAAAGTGGGAATTCGGGTACTGGGCTGACACCCTTCTTCGCTGGTACAGTGAGGGTTTTCCAGGAAAACATGGCATCCCTGGCGGGCTTAAGGGAGGAGAGGAGGTTTTCGGAGAAGGTATCCCCTGGAAAGAGGGGGCAGAACCTTTCGCAACGGATGTGAGTGATTATTTCAGCATGGACCAGGGATTTGAGCGCGTCCCGCTAAACCTTTTATTTGATCCTCCATTTGAATACAACGTTCTGGAAGAGGATGAAGAGCATAGAATTATTGTCGACGATATGGGTATAAAAAAACAGGTTCGGAAAGACGAAACCAGCATCCCGCGATTTATCGGGTGGCCTGTTAAAAACAGAGACGACTGGGAGAGGCTGAAGTCGGAAAGGATCAAGGCGGGTATTGGTTCCAGAATTCCGTCCGATATTGTTCAGCTGAAGGATCGTTACAGGAGCAGGAGCTTCCCTTTAACGATCGGGGGATACCCTCACGGTTTTTTCGGCACCATCCGTTTTCTCATGGGCGACGAGACCCTCTTTACAAGTTATTATGACCAGCCTGACCTGGTCCACGAAATAAACACAACACTATGCAGCATGTGGATAGAGGTGTTCTCAAATGTGCTTGACATGGGGATCGAGCTTGACTGCGCCGATATGTGGGAGGACATGTCCTACCGCGGCGGGCCATTAATATCCCCGGCCCATTTTGAGGAATTCATGTCGCCTTATTATAAAAAGCTCACCGGATTTTTAAAGAGCAGGGGGGTCAAAAATATATGGGTCGACACTGACGGGGACTGCAGCAAGCTAATACCGCTTTTCCTTGAATGCGGCGTCACCGGGCTAAGCCCGATGGAGGTCCAGGCAGGTATGGACGTTGTTGAAGTGAGAAAACAGTTCCCGGAATTACAGATATTTGGCGGCATAGACAAAAGGGCCCCGGCAAGGGGAAAAATTGAAATCGACAGGGAGCTCTCATCCAAGCTGCCTTTTATGCTGAAAAGGGGAGGTTTTATTCCATACCTGGACCATCTCATACCACCGGATGTACCCTGGGAGGGTTTTGAATATTACAGAAAAGAGCTCACCAGATATATTTCAGGCAGCAAAAACTTATATTCGGGTGCGAAATAAGCTTTTGAAAGGAAAATAAAAGTATCCGCGATATGTTGTTACCCAAGTACTTTTATATAAAAAATCAGCCCATATCTCCTTAATTTTTATATTATTCTCCTCGTACCTTTTTTGGAAACACTCTGGAAACGTTACATTAATTTTATTCTTGACGGTATAACCTGTTCCGGGTAGTATGTTTATTAAA
>DRHN01000240.1 GCA_011049595.1 Spirochaetota bacterium
GTTGATGAATTATTGCAAATACATATTTTTGGATTTGGTTTACTTACGATCTTCGAAGTTTGTTTTCTCATCTGTGTATATGTATCTGCCGTGTGCACCTTGAACAGCACCAATAATAAATATGCTTGACGATTTTTGTGAAAGTCATGCTTTTTAATGAAAACAAAACTCGCAAAGATCAAACGCGCAATGACCAGGGGTCATTGAATCTTTTCCCCCTCGACCAGTTTAAGTTTCATACCCGCGTGCAGTCTTTCATTCCTCCCTACGTGGTTTATGAGGGCCAGGGTTTCAATAGAAACGGGTGAAGGAAAACGGTCCGCAAAATCCTCGAGCGTCGTCTCTTTGTCGAGGGTGACAATTTTCAGCCGCATCGGTTTAACGGACAGGGCCTTTTTGTCGGTGAGACGGTTGAAACTTCGTGTCGAAGCTGTAATAGCAGGTTCGAATTCGGGCCACTTCTCCTCGGTTGTGTAACCCAGTATCTGATATGTATTTTTTTTGTAAGCGATAAAAGCCGCAAAACCCTGCAAAACCACCCGCTGGGTCGGCACAGTGAAAACACCGGAGATTTCAGGCATACCGTTGGTCTTGCCGATTTTCGGTTGCTCAGCTGAAAGCCCCTCCTGCCCGAAAAACTCGTCGGCTGCTTCCTTGATAGTTTTTTTATCGGTTATCATGATCTGTATGACCGCGTACTGGTCCGGGCTCACGCCGACAACAGCCTGTTTCAGGTTGCTGGTTTCCCAATCCCTGGGAAACTCGAAGAAGAATTTCAAATCCGGGTGATAGAACCTGTTTTCTTTAAAAAATCCTTCACGGGGGTTCGGGCCGAAGACCATGCCGTCGACCTGGTCAAGAAATTCGTAACGGTTTATCGTTGTACCCATGGAGCCTGCGTCCATGGCGTCGACCCTGCGGAGTATCCTTTCCCTCCGGTTTCCCGGGTCCGGATGGGTCGAAAGCCACACCGGGACCCGCCCTCCATTACCTGCCTGGGTCACTCCGTCAAGCATTGTCATGACACTGGCAAGCTGCCGGGGATCATACTCGGTGCGTACCATGTAGCGCAGCCCAAGCTCGTCCGCCTGATTTTCATCCTCCCTGCTGAACTGGAGCATCATCAGACCCAGGCCCATACCTGCCAGCCGACGTAGACCCTCCAGCTTCGGCAGAATGGCCCTGCCCAGCCCGAACCCGAACTGGATAAGCTGCTGGTTGCTCATCTGCTGAATAGAGTGCTTGGCCGTGACATGCCCGATCTCGTGTCCGATAACACCAACCAGTTCCGCTTCATTGTTGAGGTAGGTGAGGATACCCCTTGTAACATAGATGTAGCCGCCGGGGAGAGCGAAAGCGTTTACCGCCGGATCATCCACAAGCCGGAATGTCCAGGGCAGGTGAGGCCTTTCCGATTCGGCCGCGAGCTCCAGGCCAAGCTTTTCAATATATTTTTTTAGATCTTTGTCGTTGTAGAGGCCGAGTGAACCGACTATATCTTCATCAGATTTTTTTCCGATCTCGATCTCTTGCGCTTCACTGTACAGCTGCAGTTGTATCTCGCCGGTGGCGGGATTGGTAGCGCACCCTCCCAGTGTTATTCCCGTAATCAAAGTAAAAGCGGTCAGAGTATATAAAAGCAGTCTCTTCCAGTCAAAGCGAATAATGATTTTAATAAATTCTATGGTAAAATTAAATGCTGTGCCAGGATCAGATTTCATGGGGATTGATCTCCTTCTGTCACAATAAGAAAAAATATCCCGCAGTTATTAAACAACCGCCTTAAACCTGTTGTATAAAATTAAATCATGATAGATAATCACCGATATGTCAAGAGAACTTGACAAAAATAGACCATGTTGCCGTACGGGCAGATTAGTTTGTAAAGACAGCATTCCAATTGCGGGCAGTTTTTTGACAGAATCGATCGAAAGACGTTGATTAAAAAAAAAATAAAGCATAAAATGTCATAAAATTCGTGGTTTTTTTTAAAATTATTGTCAGTCTGCATTTATTTTCGTTTAGACGCTTTTAAATAAAAGGAGGGCGGACATGTATAAAGCAGATTCTGAAAAGATGCTGAAAAAAAAGATAACTTTTTTCGGCCTTGTCGCGATTTTTGTAGGGCTCAATATAGGGGGGGCGCTTTTTTCTCTTACAAATCTGGCAGCCGACATAACGGGACCATCGCTTCCATTGGCCATGCTGATAGCGTCAATACCGGTGGTCCTCGCGCTGGTCCCCTATTCAATGTTTTCCAGCGCCTGGCCGACAACAAGCGCCACATACAGGTACTCCCAGTTGTTAAGTCCACCCCTGGCCTTTATTCACATGCTTACTCTTCTGCTGAGTATAACCATCGGGGGCCAACCTCTCTTTGCCTATACATTCGGGCAGTACTTCAAGGAGCTTGTACCCTTTCCGCCTGTCTGGACGGGCGTCATTGTCTTTACACTGTTTTACATCGTGAATCTGCTGGGCATAAAATTCACGACGATACTGCAGATATTCTTATTTCTTATATTGATGGGTGCACTAATAATGTTCTTCGGCACGGGCATCTCGCATGTCCGGGCTGTTAATTTTTCCCCTCTCTTTCCCAACGGGATAGGGAAGTTTTTGGCGGCATCGGGGATACTCTTTACATTTTGCGCCGGAGGCCTTTTTGTCATAGATGTGGGAGGGGAGGTCATAGACGGCTCAAAGCGGTATAAATCCGCTCTGCTTTCAAGCATGATAATCGTTGTGGTTATATATCTATTGCTGCATCTGGTAACTGTAGGGTCCGTACCCTGGGATACTCTCAAAGAGCAGGGGACGCTCATCGTGGTTGCCAGAAGTTTCATGGGGCAGGGGCCTTTGACATTCTTCATCATCGGCGGTGCGCTTATTGCGTGCGCCACGACCATAAACATAATCTTCACCATAATCTCACGGGGACTCATGGTAGTGTCGGCAGAAGGCCTGCTGCCGGCGTTTCTGGGAAAGGTCAATAAAAGGTTCGGTACACCTCACTGGGGCCTGACAATTACCTACATAGGCTGCACTGCCGCACTTTTGATACTTACATCACCGATAGCCCGGGGATTAGCAGATGACCCGGTGCTGTTGTTCGGGGCAATGACGAATTTCGGATTGATACTATCGATCACTGTAATCTGCATTGCCGGTGCGAGAGTGCCTGCCAAAAACGATCTCCTGTATCAAAGATCACGGTACCGTATCTCTAAAAAAACAGTCGCGGTTATAAGCTGGATCACTGTAGGAATGAATTCCATTATTTTTCTACTGCTGGTCTTGCTGGTAAAAAAAGCCGCCATGATATTTTTTATTTTAATCGCAATTTCGGTAATTTTTTATTTTATCAGGATAAAATTTCTTAAAAAGAGGGGCATAGATATCCCGGGAATTCCGATAATAGAGTAACATTTGTTGGAATATTAAGACTTTAAGGGTTTTTATGGGGAACAAAAAGGTTAGGAAGTATACGAAATTTAATTTCTGGTGGACCAGAGGGCTCTTAGCGCGAACCAGGATAAAAAAATACAATGTTGAATCTATAAATCAGGATAAAATTAAGGGGCTCAAACCCCCCTATATTGTAATGCCGAACCACATGGGTTTCTGGGACCCGTTCCAGATAAACTACTACATCCCCTGTGGGATACAGTGGGTGGTGTCGGACGCTCAATTCCGAAACCCGCTCCAGAAATTTTTCCTTTCTTCTATTGTCAGAAGCATCCCAAAGACCAAAATGATGTCCGATCTGAAAACCGTTAAAATGATGCTGAAGGTGATCAAGCTAAAAGGGGTCCTGGGCATATTCCCGGAAGGAAAAAGAAGCTGGGACGGGACAACGCTCCCGATTTTTTATTCGGTATCGAGGTTGGTGAAAAAGTTCCGGCTGCCCGTGATAACGCCGGTCCTGAAAGGCGCTTATCTCACGATGCCGCGGTGGACCACCAATGAAAACGGCAGGTTCGGGAAGATATTTATCGATATTAACCTCGGCTTTACACCTGAAGAAATAGACAGGCTGACCGTGGACGAGATCCATAAAAAATTGACGCGGCTGATCGAGCACGATGAATATGAATTCCAGAAAGAACACATGATCCGGTATAAATGTGAAAGGCCGGCCGAGTATCTCGAGCTGGCCCTGTTTTTGTGCCCGCAGTGCCATGCAATCGGGAAAATGAAGTCCGAGAAGGACACCTTTTTCTGCAGAGAATGCGGCTATTCGATCAGATACAATGAATACGGTTTTTTTGAAAAAATGACCGACAGGTTTTACTATGAAAATGCCCGGGATTGGAACAGGTGGCAGCTTGGTAAAATAAAAGAAATCGTCGAGAAAGCCGTAGATGGATCGTCTGAGGACCCTATATTTAAAGACTGGGGTGTAACCCTGTTGACGGGTTACAAAACACAGCGTATGCGTTTCCTCAAGTTCGGCGATATTGCGCTTTTTTATGATAAAATTGTTTTGTTTACTTCAAACGGAAATAAAGATATTATTTTTTCGATCGATGAAGTGCTCGCCATTAACGTGCAGTCCAATGAAGAAGCCGAGTTTTATTACAAAGACGTCTGTTACAGGATGACTTTCGCTGAAAAGGTGTCGGGGTATAAATGGATGACAGCGGTTCTTATGGTGCAGGAACAACGAAATGGAGGTTGACAGAAGAATATGTACAAGGAAGAAAGAAAAGAAATTATTAAAAGCGCGCTGAAATTAGTTAAATACGATATCGTCAGACTTTCAGCCGGAAATCTGAGCATAAAATGCGGTAATCAGGGCCAGCATATAGTTATTACTCCTTCCGGTATGGATTATGAAGAAATCAATGAAAAAGATTTAATTGTTTTAAATATGAAGGACAAAGAGGTTGTTGAGGGTTTTAGAAGACCTTCCGTGGATATCGACGCTCTTATACATATTTATGAAAATATGAGTGAAGTGAACGCGATAATCCACACCCATCAGGTTTACGCCACCTGTCTGGGTGTGGTATTCGATAAATTGCCTTCTGTTGTCACAACTCTTGCCAACGCGACAGGCGGTGAAGTGGCCGTCGCTCCTTTTAGTTCCGCTGCGAGTCTTGAAATGGGGAAAGAAACAGTTTCTAATATTGGAGATAAAAAAGCTGTTGTTCTTAAAAATCATGGAGTAATAACTGTGGGTAAGACCATGAAGGAAGCGCTTTACTCGGCAGTTTATCTTGAAGATGCGGCAAAAGTATTCTGCATTGCAATGACTCTGGGTAAACCCGCTCTGTTGACTGAAGAACAGACAAGGGAGGCAGCTGAAATTTTTAAAACCTACGGCCAGGAAAAAGCTTAATTGTTTTTAGTGATAGAGTATACTCACTTTATGGGGTATTTTCCGTATTCGACTGCTGTTTTGTAGACCGCAAAAAAATTTTCAACCGGTGTATCAGGTTGAAAATGATTGGTTGTTGCGAAGATGTACCCCCCGCCCGGTGAGAATGCCTTTACCCTGGTTTTTGCCTCTGTGACGGCTTCCTCCACAGTCCCGCATATCCCCCCCTGAATATCAAGTCCGCCGTGAAATATCAGATCTTTTCCGAACTCTTTTTTAAGCTCAAAAGAATCCATTCCCTTTGCCTTCGGCTGAAGAGAGTTTAATATGTCCACACCGTTTTCAATAAAATCGGGTATCAGTTCTCTGACCGACCCGCATGAGTGTAAAAATATTTTTGTGTCAGGGGCGATTTTTTTTACAGCGTTAAACACTTTTTCATTAGGTTTTTTGAAAAACTGTCTGTATTTTTCCGCGGGCAGCCAGGGCCTGTCCTGGGTACCGTAGTCGCTCTCATACTCTACCCAGCCTATGTAATCGGCTATAGGCGCAATATAAAATACATATAATCTCGCGATCAAATCCGAGACTATGTCCAGCAATTTGTGCGCGAATTTGGGGTTCGTGTACATGTCAATAAAAAATTGCTCCTGCCCCCGCAAATAACAGCAGAAATCAAATGCCAGACCCGAGCACGGGGCCGATGCAGTAACATAATAATCAGTGTTTTTCTTCCAGCCCCTGGCTTCTTCAGCGAGTTCTTCTATCCTCCCTTCATCTTCTATTACAGGCCATTTATAACTGTCAAGGTCAGACAGGTCCGCCCCTGCCAATGGGTGGTGCACTATCTGTGTATAGGGACCGATCAGCTTGTATCCTATGCCCCATTCATCGAAAATAAACCCTTTTTCGTTTTCGTAAGAACTAAAATATTTTGGCTTTCTTACAACTGTGTGCCTGAAATCCGAGTCGATCGCATCACTTATTCGATAATCAACATATTCCGCGGTTTTTCCCGGTCTTACCTTGTCCGGATGGCCCTCAAGGCCTAAATGCTCCAATATCATAAAATATAATTCATTGGTTATTCTGCTTGCCGAGCCCCACAGATCGATCACGACTCTGTCCGGCTCTTCGTGGTTTAGAGTTGCTTCAACTCTTTCCCTGTGCGTCATCAATTGTGCTCCTCGTTAACAGTTTTGTCTTGAGTTAAAATAGCATGCTTCCCTTATTCGGACAAGCTACATTCTTGCAACTTCGGGCTTGCCCGACTTTTAAATATGTTTCCTGCAAACTCGTAAAAACAGATCATCCCGAACCCATCGAAGGGTTTATAGTCCACTCCTTCTTAAGCCGATACGTATGCAGATCGGGGATTTAAAACAGGCCGATCCATGGCTATTTTCGACACTCCCTGGACAATAACCGGGTCGGATACACCCAGGCCTTGCGGATCTCCGGTTTCCTGAATCTCTTCGAGCTTAAGTCTGTAACGCAGCTCTGCGGCGAGGAGCCTTTTAATAAGAAAAAACTGAGGAAAGTTCGATCTTAAGACCTTCGAGGAGAGGGGATTCAAGATTATCATTCCTGGTATAACTGCGGGAAAGTTTGAACTCTTTACCGGTGAGGGAAAATATTTCAACGCCCTTTTCCCAAGGATCAACAATCCAGTATTCCCCCACACCAAATTTTGCGTATAACTTTTTCTTTTTTTCTACCGGAGTTATCAAAATAATCCTCCTGTAAATAATTAATAGAAGAGTATATTTAAAGACTATACGGCATAATCCGCCATGAGTACATTAAAAATGTATATTTCAAAACAACATTTTTGGCAACACTTCTATTTCCTTTCCAAAAAAGCAAGAAAATTGTTATGAGTTAAAAACTTTGAACAGTTGAATATATAATTCGAATAACAATTGGTTGTTCATGATTGTGGAAATGCAGTTTCAACAATTCAGACTGGGTGCAAACTCGTGAAAACAGAGCAGCCCGAACCCATCGAAGGTTTTATCGTCCACTCCTCCTTTTCCAGGAGCGCTCGTACACCGACTCTTTATCTCACAGGCAGGCTAAAAAACGGGGAAACCTTTGCCGTTGTCGAGGAAAGACAGCGCCCCTGTTTTTATGTCAGGGAGTCCGATATCAGCAGGGTTTTGGAATATGTAAAAAACAACGGCGGGATGAGGGAGGATTGTTCTCTCGGTACAATTGACGGTGAAAGGTGCGAAAAAGTGAGCTGGAACTCGGTGCAGCGGGCCCAGCAGGCGGTCGGGGATTTAGCTGATACAGGGATACGCACCTATGAGGGGGATATCCGATTTACGGACCAGTTTCTAATGTCCAGGTATATCCACGGCTCGGTGACGATACGGGGCGTTTCCAGACAGGGA
>DRHN01000241.1 GCA_011049595.1 Spirochaetota bacterium
GGGTTGTTGAGTCCTCCATATATAGGGTTTGTCAAATCAAAAGGGTTCGTTGAATCAGGAGGTGCATAGGGTGGAGAAAAAGGATCATCACCCGGAAAAGGCCGTGGGTAGAAACCTGTGGTATCGGTAAAATTGAAAGCTATAAATCCCCGGGATGTGTCGATTTTATAAGTATTGAGAATACTTTCATAATTACTGTTTATACCGCTATTTACAGTGTAAAGAAGTTCTATATTTACACCATAAACAGTATCCCCCTCTAATTCATCGAGATAATATATATTCTTCAATTCCCAGTAACTGTTAAAAGCGCTCTTTTTCAGATACAGGTACGTCTTTGCAAATGCATCAATACCAAAATATTCAGGATAGCTCACACTGTCGAAATCATCACGAGCACCCGTATTGTCTATTATGGACAGGTCACCCAGCGGTGAACCTTCACCTACTGCTGTTGTTCCGGCAATATCCGTATAATAAACTATCAGCTCATCCACGAGATCTAGCGCGTCATACAGATAAATAAACCCGTTTGTGTTATCAAAATCATAATTACTCCCTCTTCCAAGGAGTGTAAAATTTTTATCTACGTCTACAGTAATATCCCCGGCGCCGGTCGTGGATTTGTAAAGAAGCAGCGTACTTTCATCTATGTCGATATCGGGAAGAAAAAAATACTGTCCCTTCGCGTAGTCCACATCCGCCACTTTCATATCCACGCTCTTGCGTTGGCCCTTAAATTGCTTTTCCCCCTCTATAGCGACCTCGTACCGGAACAGTCCCTCCATTTTGAGCATGTCCCACCCTGCAATCGCCCTTACGCCGAAAGAGTCCTGGTTCGCTTCATCGATCTGGATATACCTGCTTCCTTCTATCGAGAGATACTTGTTGCCCACGGACACTTCTTTTACAAACTCATCATCCTTTCCCCTGTAGACCAGAGAATAAATATTCTCCTCTTCACCGATCCCCTCCTGAGTTCTTTCAGAATCATAATCGAATTCGATATAAAACCGTTCCTCAACATTTCCTTCGAGTATGATCTTTTCGATCAACATGTATTCCAGTCCATCTGTTATAACGGCCGAACCCGCGCCGGGAACAGCCCCTCTTTTTAAAGAAAAATCCCCTCCATACCTTAAGGCTAAGCTAATTTCTCCCTCCAGATTGATGTCGGTTGAAACATCCTCGTCATCCAGCATCTTGCCCATCCTCATGAGCGGCACGCTGTAAGGCTGAGAATACTCCTGTGGATCAATTGTGTAAAACGCTGACGGCATGTTAAAAGCCGGGAGGGATGGCTCGGCAGGAGCGGAAAGAAAGACAGCCCGGTAATACCACCCGTAGATAAGTGCGTAGTAATCTCTCAGAAGAGGGTACTGACCCGCGAATGCCTTCGCGCCGGGCAAAGTTGAAATTAAGATAAATGCGGAAAAAACAATTAGAAGTGCTTTTTTGACTTTTTTTCTTCTATACACTTAACTGATTATAAATTTGATGTGCAAGTCCGAACTGGTCTGTGCGCGCCATTAATTGAGCGTATTCATCATACAGCATGTCCTGAAATATATCTTTCGCGAGGCTTTTGCCAAAAAAATCGTTTTCTATGATCGTTTTGCGCATTGATTTGAGCATGTTTCCAACAAACAGCGCCTCCATGTCATAGCACAGATCCATCAACTTTTTGTCGGTTTCCTCAGGCGCCGGCTTATTACCCGTGCTGATTTCCTTCATTAGAATTTCAGCGAAATCACGCTTTTCCTTCATTGCCTCAAGGGTGCGGTTTAGTCCTATGTTATCAATAAGCGCACTGCTCCTGGACAAGGATTCAAAAGCCATACCGCTTATCGTATCCATAAAATTCATCACCTCTTAAGAGAGTTCGCCGTGGCTAGCATTGAATCTGATGTTGTGATCGCCCTTGAGTTCAGCTCATAGGCTCTCTGAGCGACGATCATGTTGACCATCTCCTCAACGATCTGCACGTTTGACATTTCTAAAAAGCCCTGCTGTATCTTTCCCATGCCGTAAAACCCGGGTCTCCCGCCGACAGGCGGGCCTGAAGCCGCACTTGTTTTAACAAAGTTCTGGCCCACATTTTTCAGCCCGGCAGGATTCACGAACCTGTACACCTGGATCTGTCCGACCTCAATCGGGGTGTCGTTTCCAGCGACTTTTACGGTAACAAAACCGTCCTGGCTTATCGCAATGTCAGAAAAAAGAAAATCCTCCGGCATAATAATTTCGGGACTTAGTTTATAACCGTTGCTGTTAACTATCTGACCGTTTGAGTCGATCTTGAATGTCCCGTCCCGTGTGTAGCCGAAAGTTCCGTCATAAAGCTGGACACGGAAAAACCCTTCGCCCTCCACAGCAAGGTCGAGCGGGTTCCCGGTGTTCTGCAGGCTGCCCTGCGAATACATTTTTTGTGTCGCGGCCGGTCTCAC
>DRHN01000242.1 GCA_011049595.1 Spirochaetota bacterium
GCAAAAGGAGACGATGTGACCATTGTCCCCGGAGTAAACGAAGAAATATACGTTCCGGATAATCACCATCTGATTTCATGTGCTTCCTGCACTACAAATTGTGTCGCCCAGGTTGTGAAAATAATAAACGATTATCTGACAATACAGGCCGGTACCTTCTGTACAATTCATGCTTACAGTAATGACCAGAGTATTTTAGACCAGCCCCATCCGGATTTGCGGCGGGGCAGGGCTTTTTCGTTTAATACGATACTTACAACAACCGGCGCCGCAAATGCTGTAGGAAGGGTTATACCCGAGGTGAAGGGTAAGCTCCACGCGATCGCGTACCGTGTTCCTGTTCATTGTGGATCCCTTGTTGACTGCACTTTTATCACCGAAAACAAAACAACAAAGGACGAGGTAAATAACCTGTTCATAAAGGCTTCAGAAGGGATAAATAAGGGGTTTATTGGTTACAGTGATGCCCCCCTGGTTTCTATTGATTTCAAAGCAGACCCCAGGTCTGCGGTTGTAGATGGAATAAGCACTGCAATACTCGGCGGAAACATTGTAAGAATAGTTGCATGGTACGATAATGAGTGGTCGTATAGCATGCGGGTTTGTGACCTGATCGCATATGCTACCGGAATCGGTTATCGCAGATATTGAACACTCACCGGAATCGTTGTTGTGAATCGTTGAAAAAGATAGTTGCCGTTATGAATAATTCCGTTGTGTATCACCTCTACCTGGTTCCTATCAGCCGTTAAATCTTTTTTTAAGTTGAAATCCGCGCATTGATATCCTATACTGAATATATATGTGGATAAAAAACCCTTGCAGATAACTTCAAATTGCCGGGAATCTGTTGACACTATCAAATATGAAGAACTCTCATTTAAAAAGCATGCCGGTATGTTTTTTATTGCTTTTACTAATGGGGTTCTTTCCTGTTTTAGATCTACATGTGGCCCAACGGGGGAGTCGTATACAGTTTAGCTGGCTCTGACATCGAGACATTAACAGACCTCGAGGGAAAGAAAGTCGCGCTTTTAACAAAATCGATCCATTACCAGCCATTCATGGACCTTATCAGCAGTTTCGGAATTTCAATTGAGACAATAGAAACAGAAAACAATAATGAAACATTTGAACTGATACAAAAGGGTATAGTAGACGCGGGAGTTGCCAACCGCATTTTCGGGGTAACCCATCAACAGGATTACAGAGTTGGAAAAACCGGTATTATATTCAATCCTATCGAGATACGTTACGCCTTGCCAAAAGGCAAAAATCCCGAGATTGGTCTGGCAATAGACAGACATCTTAAGGAACTAAAAGATGATAAACATTCAATTTACTATCATTCCTATAATAAAGTTTTTGGAGATGAACTGGGGCGGTTTCTTCCCCCCTGGGCAAAATGGGCATTGGCAATCGCCGCCGCCGGGCTTTTCCTAGGGCCCAAAGCGGGGAGGAGGCTGTTGAATTGCTGAAGAAAAATATGTTTGATCTGGTTATTACAGACCAGGTGATGAATGAATTGGATGGGATACAGGTCCTGAAAAATGTAAAAGAGTTAAACCCCGAAACACAGGTAATTATTTTTACAGGATATAACACATTTTCAACACCCGTCGATGCGCTCAGACTTCGCGCGGATGAGTTTCTCTTAAAACCCTGTGAATCAAAAGAACTGATTAGAATAGTGAAACGCTGTTTGGAGAACCTTGTATCAAGCAGAAAGATCAAATTA
>DRHN01000243.1 GCA_011049595.1 Spirochaetota bacterium
CAGTGTTAAACCCCGCAGTGCGTACTGTTACTGATTGGAAAAGGGACGCCAGGAGCTTTTCATAGGGCCTGTAACCCGAGAGGATATCATCCCGTTCAAAAAGATAAAAAATAACTGCTCCAAAAATCAGAAGGAACAATGTCGTGATCAGGACTATCCTTGTCTGAACAAGCATCCTCTCTTTTGTGCCTCTCACCACCCTTCGAACAATGTTACGAAGAACCGTAAACCCGATACCGCCGGACACAACCAGGATTATGAGCACGAAGTTAGCCCATACACTTGACTTTGCGCCTGTAAAACTCTCCGAATAAAGAGAAAACCCCGCATTACAAAAAGCGGATACTGAATGGAACAAAGAATAAAAAAAAGCCTCGAACCAGCTTCCCGTAACGGATAAAAAATGCGGAAGAAGCAGAAATACGCCGACTATCTCTATTGAAAATGTTATCAATACGATAAATTTAATAATTGTATACAGGTTTTTTAAGTTTGTCTCGTCCAGCAGCGCGGCGGTGGAATACCGGCCGTACAGGCTCATCTCACTACCCAGTGACACCTGAATAAAAGCGGCGATCGTCATAATACCCAGCCCGCCGGTTTGTATGAGCAAAATGAGGAAAACCTGACCCACCCGTGAAAACGCGGTACCTGTATCCACGACAACAAGACCCGTCACGGTCACGGCGGACGTGGATGTAAAAAGAGCGTCGATATAACGCATATCTTCTTCCCCGTTTCTGGCATACGGGAGGTAGAGCATAAAAGAGCCGATCAGGATGATACCCGCAAAACTCAGCACGATGATCTGCGCGGGATTTACCTTAAAAGATTTGTATATTTCCCTGATCCGCTTTGCCTGTAATAAAAACTTTGCGAAGAGGATAAACTCCACTGACACCAAAAACAGCTTCGAGTAGATAAATATAAACCTGTGTGATGTATCAACAGCGCTGATTCTGTTAAAAAGAAGGAATAGGACCGCGGCAGAAACGAACAGGTGCCAGCATTTTTTTAAATAAGCTTTGGGAGACGGGCTGAAAAAAAACTGAACTATGATTTCGAGGATATATATTATTACTAATATTCTTCCGACTTCGTACACGATCGGTCTGAACACATAGCTTAACTCGAATAAAACCCAGATAAAGATATCAAGCTCAATAAACAAAATGAAAAGGTCAAAGTAATTGGACAGCTTTTCCGTGTTACTGTATCTCATAGGTAATGGGCTCTTTTTGTGCGGTCGTGATGATCTCGCATCCGTCTTTTTTTACAACAATATCATCCTCGATCCTGATGCCGTACAAACCGGGGAGGTATATACCGGGCTCGACGGTAAGAACCATATTTTCCTTAAACTCTTTTTTAAAATCAGCGTCAGGATAACCGTCATCATGGACGTCCAGACCGATACTGTGGCCAAGACCGTGGATAAATTTGCCTCTGAATAATTCTTTCCGGTCTATCTCGTTGCGGGCTTCCCTCTCGACATAATCGGCAGAAATGCCCGCTTTTATCAGCTCGAACGCCCGGCTCTGTGCAGCCAGCACCGTATCGAAAATATCGAAGGCCTTTTTTTCCGGTTTTCCGGTAAAATATGTACGCGATATATCAGAAACATATCCCATATATTCCGCGCCGAAGTCAACAAGCACAACATTTCCATCCCTCAACGGAACATCCGCCCCGCAGTAATGAGGCATGCTCGTATTTTTCCCGAACGCGGCTATGGTGCTAAAAGCCGCTTTTTGAGCACCGGTTTTTTTCACACGGTAATCTATTTCTGCTGCCAGATCGAGCTCCGTCATTCCCTCCTTAAAAAAACCGGGAATATCGTCCGCTACGGCGCTCGCGATGTCTGCAGCTTTCCGGATCTTTTCGATCTCATCCGTTGACTTGATCATCCTCGATATCTTAAAGGCTTTTCCGACATCGACCCACTCAATATCAGGGAAAGTCTGCTCAAGATAAAGGTAAAAAGTATATGATATGCTGTTGAAGCAAATACCGATCTTCCTGAATTTAGATAATACCTTCTGCAGCCCTTTTGCCCTCTCTTTTTTATCTTTATAAACGATTATCTCGGCATTTCCGTCGAGCGATCTTGCAGCTTCCTCCTCGAGCAATGTCGTAAAGAGATATATAAGACCATCCCTGCAGCAAAGAACACCGCAGTTTTCAAAAACACCGTTGAGCAGACCTGTGACATAAAAAAAATTCTTGTCTACCGAGTTCTTGTTGAAAATAAAGACCGCTTCGGGCAGGTCATCAGAAGGAATATTTTCGAAAATAGAGGCTATTCTTTGGTTTGTATGTTCCATCCGCCTAATTGGTCAGTTTTTTTCACCTATAACTAGTTAGTTCCATGTGACTATGCCGGTCAACACCGGCTGATTCGGGAAATACGACGATATCGGGCAAGCCCGAAGTTGCCACCCGGAATTAATTATACCCCCAATCTCTTTCAAATGCAATACTATTGAAAAATAGCGGGTTGGCCTGCAAGAAGGGGACTCTGATCTAAAACTGTGTTGTGTATCCGATCCTTAAAAGCCTTATCAGAGTATTAATAGAGGGCGAATACTTGAATTCAACAGACATATTTATCATATCCACAATATTGAAATCAAAGGCAAAGTTATAATAAGCATTGTACCACCACTCCGTCGAAAACTTGACATTTTCGATTTCCCCCTTCATCCCGAATACCGGACTGAACTCCATGTCGACTCCAATAAATACTGACATGTGTTCCGGCATTGAATAGGAGAGAGGTATAATAGGATACCTTATTCCGTAAGTAAAACTCTGCTCATTTCCGGCAAGAAAAAATGATGAAGACCCGACAACGTAAAGTCCGTTTACGGTAACACCTTTTACTTTATTGATCTCTCCTCTCATAAAATAGGAATACCCTATTGCGATCTGCGGGAGAAAAGTGCTTCCGTCTGATACAAGAAATCTCGCGAGAACCCCGGGCTGGTTCCACTCCATAGGCTCACTGCCTATCACCTGTCCGATGTCGAAGTATACACCTAAAAACGCGAAATCCGTAATTGCGAGCACCGCGCTCCCCAGGATGCCGCCTCGGTCATACATGGTAAAGTCAAACCTCAGATCTCCTTTGTATGACGTATGTGTTTTGGGAGTATCTATCACATTCAGGTCATAAGTCCCTGGATGGAGAGAAAGGGGTACAAGTGCGGAAAATATTAGAATAAATAATATACAGATCATCCGCTTTTTAAAACCCATTTTATTCCCCGTAATGTTTTTTCCCTGAAAATTGTCTTTGTTCTAATATCGGAGAAAAAAAAATCTACTTAATGCGCCTTTACCGATTAGCTCCCGGTTCTTTTTCCTGACAAGTCTAAATCGGTACAAAACCCAGGCAATGTGGGGGGAGCTCGGGGGGTTTGTGGGGGATGTTTTTGACATTGGGGTCGTCAGAGTATCTGGATACGGCGCCGTAAAACAGGGCTTACGCAAAGACCGAGATGCTCTTTGCAGCAATTATCTTCGTACTCTTCTCTCCAGGCCTTACCGGCTATTTCTCCATACTACCTGGCGTACTCATCCAGGCCCGGTGCGAGAGTCGTAATTATGGACTCCGAACCTTTGTGTGTCGGGTGTGAGCCCCCCCTCTTTCACAGCGTCTCTCAATATTTGCGGGTTGTCGATTATCGTACAGGGCATCAATAAATTTTCATTGTACGGTCTTTTATTCCTGAATGCTTTGAAAAAGGGAGATTCAAGAACTTCCTCGAGACTTTTTTCCTTTATGTTGTCGGCCGCAAAGTGGCAAAAAACACAAGGCTCAACATCACCGGTTGAAATAATGTGCAGATACGCGTGCCCCCCTGCAAGGCATCCGTCTGTTAATACACCATCATTCCAGAAATCCGCTACAACCATTCTTTTTGTATCCCGGACTTCAATTATCCGTTTTCTCCGATAATTTCTCTGCTCCGGGGTCGGCATTAAATCAAGGTCAGGTTTTTTTCCGATAGGTATATAATTAAAATACCAGCCGATAAAAACCCCCTTGTCATTGTAATAATCCAGAAACTCATCGCTCACGATAAATTCGTTGTTTTCTCTTGTTGCTGTCGCTGAGAAACCGAAAATAACCCCTCTTTCCCTCAACCTGTCCATTGCATCAGATATTTTCCTGAAGGTCCCTTCGCCGCGTCTGTCATCGGTTTCTTTCTCGAACCCCTCCACACTTATACAGGGAATAGCATTGCCGAGCCTGGCAAATTCATCGGCCGTTTTATCATCGATCAGAGTGCCGTTTGTATAAATCTGGAACATAGCATCGGAATGGGTTTCAAGCATCTCAATAAGGTAGGGCCACGTGTTCGGCTCTCCCCCCGAGATTACAAAAAAGAAAATGCCCATGTCTTTTGCTTCATTGATCACTCTGTTAACTATCTCAAAATCCAGATCTTCACCTTTTTTGTAGTCACCGGCATAACAGCCGTAGCATCGCAAATTACACTTCATGGTAGGGCTTATTACCAGGAGAGAAAGAGCATCATAACCCTTTTCTGCAAAAAAGCTTTACGGCGCGGTTCGTAAACCGTAAAAGGTTTAACAATGAAGTTCTTAATGAACTTCTCTTTAACCCCCTTTGAAAGAGTCGGGAACACCTTGTGGAATCTCCGCAGTATCAGTTCGACCATCAACCCGCCCTCAGGAACAGGCTGCCTCGCGAGAATGGGATTTACAAGCTTCATCCACTTTTCTTCAGAAATACTTGACATAATCTTAAGTACTGTTTTTGCACCTATTGTTATTGCTTGTGTTTTTAGCGTATCCTTAATAGACATCTAGAACCCCCCTAACAGCAATTTATTAACTTTATGCGTAGGCTCTTATGTCAATCTCAATGTCTAAATATCATATTTTAATAACCGGGAAAAGTACCTGGCGCACTGTAAATGTCATTAATCCTGGAAATCTTTCAAATAATCTTTTGACAGCATTTCCAGGAACCTGTCACCCCCTTTAACCCTTGCGAGGATTGTTTGTATAAAGGTTTTTATACTTCCGGAATCTTTTCCATAATTCCCTATAAACTCTTCCGCCTCTTTACGCTGCGATAACATGTAATTGATAAAAGTTGAAAGGGGGACCATTCCTCTCTGCTTGTTCAGCCAATTGTAGATCTCATCATCAATAGTTATGTTGATCTTGATCTTATTCATATACTACTCCCCGCATAAATATGATAAATACTACTATATCGGTAATTTGTTGTCAATCGTTTTTTAAGGAATGATACGGGGTGTTTTCGGGCTTGGGGCGGAAATCGGGATCAGTACCGACAAACTTCATGCCCGTGGGCCAATGGGGGTGAAGGACCTCACGACCTATAAGTGGGTCGTCAGAGGGGCCGGCGATTTACGGACATAATGATCCGGTTTAAGCTAAAGTTATCACGCATTTATGACGTTAGTTTTTTATGATGAGTAAAAGTCCCGTTAACATATTAAACCTGGTTTTTTATGTCATATTTTCTCTGTTCGCATTCTGGATAGGTTTCATAATTATTTACGGTAACGGCGGTATAAACAACAGGAAAAAGGCAAGCCTTGAGCTGCAGGTTCTGGAGGAAGATATAAAAGAGCTGGAGCGGGAGAGGAAGCTGCTTGAGTGGGAGATCGAAAAGATAAGGAGCAACAGCGCCTATATAGAATCTTTTGCGAGAGAGCTGGGTTACAGGAAAAAAGGGGAAATTATTTTTAGGTTTATGAAAAAGCAGGAAGAAGAGCCTCAGGGGTAGAAACCCACAAAACCACCAGGAAAACACCGCGTATCATTCCTTAAAAAACGATTGAATCATACCGTCGATCTGGTTATCTGCGAGCAAAAGCCGGTCCAGAAAAGCTTTTGACAGCCCCGCCTTTTTCGCGTTCTCACAGTCGGTCCTGTTTGATTCGATTACAGCCTGCCTGTTTTTATCAAGAAAATCGGCAATACCGCCCAGGGCCCTGTTCTTGCAATCCGCGGAAACCGGTCTGAGAAGTATTGACGATTTTTTTGCCTTTTTTGCTATGCCTTCAATATAATTTTTGACTTCCATGCAACCTCCGGCTTAAATAAGGTTTCCGTACAAAATAAATAACCTAATTAAATCAAGCAAATACAACCATATTATCCCTGTGCACGACCTCATCAAAATAAGTATCTACACCGAGCACTTCCGGGATCTTCTTCGTGTTCAATCCTTTGATCAGGGCCAGCTCATGACTCGAAAAATTCGTCAAACCCCGGGCTATCTCCACATTATCCTCGTTCCGGATCGAAACATTTCCGCCGATCTCAAAACGGCCTATTACTTCCCTGACACCGGCAGGCAAAAGTGATTTTTTCTCTTTCACGATCGCGCGCTCTCCGCCCCTGTCGATAACTATCTTACCTTCGACTTTCGGGTTAAAAGCGATCCATTTCTTTTTACCGCGGATCTTTTTTTCAGTCGGGAGACACAGTGTCCCTATTCTCTTTCCTTCAAAAAGTGCGCTCAGATCAATATCCTTACCGTTGGCTATCACTACCCCGATCCCGCTCTTTGTCGCGATCCGGGCCGCCTCCAGTTTGGATTTCATGCCGCCAGATGAAAAACGCGAACCCTTCCCTGCGGCTGTATTTTTCAACAGGGAAGCAGTATCAGAGGAAACGGCCATAGGGATCTCTTCTATTATTCTGGCGCTGCCATCGAGGTTGGGGTTTTTATCATACACACCGTCAACATCCGTCAGGATCAAAAGCAGATCAGCGTCCATCATAATCGAGAGATGGGCGGCTAAAAGGTCGTTGTCCCCGAAGCGTATTTCCGAATACGTGACCGAATCATTCTCATTGACTATCGGGATCGCGTTGAAAGACCAGAGAGCGAATATCGTGTTTCTGATGTTTAAATATTTTTTCCGGTTGCGTATATCTTCGTAAGCGAGCAGGATCTGCGCGGGTCCGTATTTACTGCCCTGGAAAGCGGCCTCATAGGCGTGCATAAGCCCGCTTTGTCCCAGCGAGGCTGCCGCCTGCAGGAAATTTATCTCAACCGGACGATTTGTAAAACCCATTCTATTCAGGCCAAGGGCTATAGCGCCCGAGCTTACGATAATGAAATTTTTTTCACTTTCTGCAAACTCAGAAACCTGTCTTACTATGGACTCGATAACAAAAACATCCAGGGTGTTGTCATTTTCCGTCAACACTTTTGTTCCGATCTTTATAACTATGTTTCCGGCTTTTTTAACCAGTTCCCTTGACAATTAAACAGCCCCTTATATCAAAATTTAATATTTATGGATCTCTTCAGGTATACACAAATTTCAACGCATCGATCCGGGTTTCGCCGTCCCACCTGTAGGCGGCCAGTTTGCCCCCCATTGCCATACTGTAATCGACACAGGCAATGTTTTGAACCACCTGATATAGTTCCAGAAAATTTTCATCTGAGGGTAAAAAACGGCCCGGCAACCGGCGGATAGACCCAACTTCCGTCTTCCGACTGCTTTTGATATTTACTGTTCGTAAAAAAAGCTTTTATCGAAAAAACCGAGCCCCATCCAGGTTTATTGTATACTGTCTGAAGCGCATTCTCGATGTCTTTTAACCAGGAATCATTAATAGTACTCGCGTTTACATCCCATTCTGTGAGATCGGCAAACCCGTTCCAGAGGGGAATTCTTTGTTTCTCAGGAATCTTCTGTTTCTAAGGCATCTACCGCTTCAATCATATCCGCAGGCTGGTGCTGACGTTTTAATTCTTCCACAGGCGGGCAGAAAGCCCCGATCGCACCTTCTGCCACCCCTTTATTAACAGGCCCTCTGAGGTCGAGATCTACGACTTTTCTGACTTGATTGACGGATTGTTTAAGATAACGCGGCACTTTCGGCATGAGGCTCTTCCCTGTATTTTGTGACTGTACTATAAATACATAAATTGAAAAAATTTAACCGCGAACCCCGGCTTTATTTCCTGATCATTCTGACCTGCGGTTTCTGTAAACTTCCTCCTATAGCGAACTCGATTACTCCGTTGTCAGCTATTGAATCAACGATTGGTTTCAGGTTCGCGTACTGCTGGAAAAAAATATTTGTGAACTTGATGGTCGCCCTTGAATTAATTGATTGCGGGTTAAGCTCCCCCGATATTTCCAAAGTGAACAGGTCGCTTCTCAAAAATCCCCTTTCAAATACAAAATTACTTTCTCTATTAACGAGAAACACATCGGCCCCCTGTATTTTAAACTCTGAAAATTCAAATCCTGTCAGAAAAACTTTATCTACCTCGGCCCCCTCCATCTTCAGATCAAAATAATCAACCGCGTTCGCGTTCTGCTCTTTACGCAGTTGAGACAGATCGAAACCGGCAACGACATTCACTCTGGCATCCGACATATCCATAAATCTGCTTCTAAAATAGATCCCGCTCCCTGACATCTCGGCGGTTTTTGATTTTGAAAAGTTTAATATCCTTAGGCGGAGCAGAAGGTTATCGATATGAACGGTAAACGATCCGTCCTTGCGTGTCAAACGCACATCCTCCAACAGGAGTTTAAAGGGATAGCGGTAGCGCACATTCTGCACTTTTAGACTTGTCGAGTAGCGATCAATTAAATACAGATCGGCACGTTTTATAACAGCGTCGTAAGGAAAATTGTAAAGCACAAAAAGAAAGAGGAGAATGACCGATACGATTGAGATGACAACGATGAGAATAATCTTTTTTAATTTACTCATTTAAAGCTCTGGAACCCGATGCACAATTTCTTTTATATATATCCTGAACCGGCTGTCTTTTTGTTTTTTTCTGTCATATATTCGTATCGGTACAAAGGACGCGAAAAGAAAGACAAGTGAGAGAATCGCGGGAAATAATTCCCCTTTCATACCGGGGCTGATCAAGGCCAGGAGGACTTTTCCGATATAATAGCCAATCACAAGCCCGAAAATAGGCAGGATGTAGAGAACTGTGGCAGATTTCACAATTGTGCCGGGCGGGATCGATATTTTTACCCATTCCCCGTTTTTTACGGGGTCGTGCGTTAAAGCATCGACAACCATTTCTGTCGGGGAGACCCTTTCACAGAGATGGCATTTATCGCAGGCTTTGTTTGATTTGATCTTTATAGTAGCGCTGTCGCCGTGGACAGCTATTACTTCCCCCTCTTCTTCGCTGATACCTTTTATAACCATGATATGTCCCCGGTTTAAAAGCTGCGCTCATTCTTTCGAAACGCTTTTTTCGGCTGTTAGCTGAGCCTCTTTTATTTTTTCCTTGAAATGGTTTTCATACCCCGGCACAGGGTCGGACACCCGGATCACCTTTGTCGGGCATCTATTCACAGATGCCACAGGAGCCTTGCTCACCTCATAATCTACCACAGCGAGAAAGTCCGTTACCTTTAGGGCGCCTGTGTCGTCATCTTTTTCGCAGATCTTGCACGCAATACAGCCTGCTGTGCAGATTTTTTTGGCCACAGGGCCCTTGTCGCGGGACCGACAGTACACGTGGACCACCTCGTCATGCTCTGTGAGCCCTATAATATTCCTCGGGCACGCCTTTACACATTCACCGCACCCGGTGCATTTCCCGAGGTCAACCACAGGCAGGCCGTTGTCCCCCATGTGGATGGCATCAAAAGCACAAACCGGACAGCAGTCTCCGAACCCGATACATGAATACAGGCAGGCTTTTTCTCCGCCGACTATGTTGGCGGATATGCACGTTTTTATTCCGGTATAAACCTTGTCATTTACGGTCTCTTCTATCCCGCCGCTGCAGAAGACACGGACTACATTGGGAGACAGGGACTCGGCTTCCAAACCGAGCAGCTCGGCCAGCGCTTCGGCAACCTCGGCCCCCCCGGGTTTACATCCGGCTGCCGGTGCCTTGCCTTCAACCACAGCGGCAGCGAATGCCAGGCACCCGGGATATCCGCAAGCCCCGCAGTTTGCACCGGGAAGTATTACGAATGCCTTTTCGACAAGCGGATCTTCCTGGACAGCCAGTTTCTTATCGGCAACAGCAAGGATCGCGGCGAGTATCAGACCAAGACCACCCATACTGGCAACAGATACAAACAAAACAGTGATTCCCATGCGAGCTCCTATTGTATAATATAATTCTTACGATGAGATCAGGCCAGCGAAGCCCATAAACGCGAGCGCCAGCAATCCTGCTATTATCAAAGTGATAGCCGCCCCTTTCAGAGGTTCGGGCACGTCAGCCAGTTCCAGGTCCTCCCTTATACCCGCCATTATCACCAGGGCGAGTGTAAAACCAAACCCCGCCCCGATCCCGAAAACAACATTTTGAATAAATGAATATTCTCTCAAAGCGCCGAAAAGAGCAAGCCCGAGTATGGCGCAGTTGGTGGTTATGAGCGGAAGATAGATCCCCAGCGCGTCATATAAAGTTTTACTCGTCTTTCTGATAAACATCTCGACGAACTGCACAAGCGCCGCAATAACAATAATATAGGAGACATACTCTAAAAACGGCACGTTTAACGCGATCAAAATGTAATTATTTATCAGCCAGGTAATTGAGGCCGTAAGAGTAAGCACGAAGGTCACCGCGAACCCCATGCTTACTGCCGATTCTATCTTATCGGATACTCCTAAAAAAGGACATATCCCGAGAAAGTAAGACAGCACAAAGTTATTGATCAGAACAGCTGATATGAAAATAAGAATCAATTCCACAGGAAACCTCCGTTCTTATCATGTAATTAGTTCTTGGTGAACATTCTACGCTGTTCATCAATTCAAGCAACTATTAAATAATCAGCTAATTATATATAAAAAGTTAAATGGAACTAGTTTAGTGATTTGGTGACTTGCTCACCGGGAACTAGTTATGGCGAACGATCTATTTTAACGCTCCTGCGCCGGCTGCCGCAGATTTTATAGGCCGGCACTCTTCTTTTCTCTCATTTTCCTGTCGATCAGGTTTTTCGCACCGATCATAAACCCGAGTGTTATAAAAGCGCCCGGGGGCAGAATCATGACCACCCACGGCTCAAAACCCTGTCCCAGAACCCCCATGCCGAAAAAAGTCCCCATGCCCAGTATTTCCCGTATTCCGCCAAGGATTACAAGGGTAATGGTAAAACCGAAACTCACGCCGAGAGCGTCCAGAAGAGAGCGCCCGACACTGTTTTTCGAGGCAAACGCCTCGGCCCGCCCGAGAATAATGCAGTTTACGACTATCAAGGGTATAAACGGCCCCAGGGCCTTGCTCAGATCCAGTAAAAAGGCTTTCAGAAAAAGATCCACCATGGTCACAAATGTTGCGATTATCACTACAAAGCAGGCTATCCTGACCTGTTTCGGCACGAAGTCCCTGACCACCGAAACGATAAGGCTGGAGCATGTCAGCACAAACACGACCGCAAGACCCATAGTAAGGCCGTTTATCGCCGAGGTGGTCACCGCGAGCGTGGGGCACAACCCTAAAACCGTGACAAGGATCGGGTTCTCTTTCCAGAATCCCTTCATGAATTCATGTATATTATTTTCAACCGGCTTTAAGTCTCCGCTTTTCTTAGAGGCCATGTATATTCCCCCTGTTTAAAGTATATCCTTTAACAGTTTTACATTTTTATTGATTATCTTGACGACAGAGCGCGTCGATATTGTGGCGCCTGTGATAGCCTGGATCTGATTGTTATTCTCCGGCGCCTTGTTCTTCACGTACTCGACTGCCGGCTCGGTCCGGATCCCTTTAAATTGGTCCTGGAAAGAGTCCTCCCCGATCCTGCCGCCGAGCCCCGGAGTCTCGATCTGCTCGAGCACCTTTATACCGGTTATACTCTCGAGGTCAGGGGTGAGGCCTACCATGATCTTTATTACACCCTGGTAGCCGTTGCCCTGGACAGGAAAAGCAATACCGACCATACTTCCGGACCGGTCGCTGCACTCGAAATAGGTGATCTCTTCGGATTTTTTCTCTTCATATTCTTTGGCATCAGGAACCACCAAAAAAATCGACTTTTTCAACTCTTCCAGCAGGTTCGCTTCGATAAGCGGGCTGCTGACCATAAAGACAAGAGCCAAAGCGACACCCGAGATGCAGGCAAAAAGGGTCAGGACCAGGATCATTCTCAATCTTTTATTCATTGTCAGCCCCCTTACCGAATATCCTTGGCTTTGTCGCCCTGTTGATCAGGGGAACAAAGGCATTCATAAACAGGATGGCATACATTACACCCTCGGACAGCCCCCCGAAAAGCCTGATCAGTATAACTAAAAACCCTATCGAGCACCCGAATATCACGCATCCCTTATTGGTAAGCGGCGATGTGACCATATCGGTTGCCATGTAAAGGGCCCCGATCATCAAGCCGCCGGAAAAAAGATGGAACACCGGACCGGGAAACCTGACCGGATTTATAAGGTGGAAGACCTCGCCCAGAATAAAAACAGTTACAAAAATAGAGGCGGGGATCCTCCATTTAATATATTTTTTTGCCACTAAATACACGGCCCCGACAAGCAGAAGAAGCGCGCTCGTTTCACCGATCGAACCTCCGACCGTACCGAAGAAAAGCGGCGAAACCGGGGTTACAATCCCGTCGAACTTCATGTTTGAAAGAGGTGTTGCCTTTGAGATCGCATCAAAACCTACTCTGGGTAATGTCCAGGTGATGATGAAAACCGGGTAAGTCGCAGCGATAAACGCCCTCCCGATAAGGGCCGGGTTAAATATATTATTTCCGATCCCTCCGAATATTTGCTTCCCGATGGCTATAGCGACGACTGCGGCGAGAATGACACCGTAAATGGGAAATCTCGGCGGGAGCACCATAACGAGAAGAATTCCGGTTATCAACGCGCTGTAATCTCCAAGAGAGAAAGGCCTTTTCCTGAGCCTCACGACAATCCATTCCGACAGAAGACAGGTAGCGATCGATACCGCGTACATTAAAAGTGCGTACAATCCAAATTGATAAACACTGAAAGCAGCGGCCGGCAGGAGCGTTACGGTGACACTGATCATGATTTTTCGAACAGATTCACTACTTTTCACATGGGGTGATGTTGAAAGAACCAGCGGGTTTTGTTCCATGACTAAATTTTCTCCCTTTCCTTTATCTCCCGTATTTTAATTTTCGCGGTCTTTATCAACTGCACAATGGGTCTTTTACTCGGGCACACGTAGGCGCAGCACCCGCATTCGATACAGTCATTTACGCCATAGTCAAGGGCCCTGACCCACTTTTGGGCTTCGGCTATCACGGAGAGGATCGACGGCATAAGATGAACCGGGCAGGACTGGACACAGAAGGAACATCTGATGCAGGGCAGATGCCCATCCTGCATGTAGTCTTCCTTCTGCATTAAAAGGATACCCGAGGTCCCCTTGATGACAGGGACATCCATTGAAGACTGCGCCAGACCCATCATCGGGCCTCCCATCACGCATTTTCCGACAGTACCCACCATACCGCCTGCCTGTTCGATCATATCTGTCAGAGGTGTGCCTATTTTTACAAGAAAATTTCCGGGGCTTTTTACCCCGTTGCCTGTAACGGTAAGCACTCTTTCGATGAGTGGTTTCCCGTCCCGCACCGCTTCACAAACCGCCAGGGCCGTGCCTGCATTGGACACGACCACACCGACATCCATGGGAAGCCCCCCGCTGGGGACTTCTCTGTCGACGACTGCTTTTATAAGCATCTTTTCCGCGCCCTGCGGGTATTTTGTCCTGGTCAGCAGACAAACCGTTTCGTCATTATTTACCGCTTTCTCGATCTTTTCAACAGCGTCCGGTTTATTTGTCTCTACCGCTATTATAATTTTTTTAACGCCCAGTACCTTTCCTATCATTCCGGCACCGGAAACTACATCCCCGGTCCGCTCCACCATAATCCTGTGGTCAGCAGATAAATAGGGCTCACACTCGCACCCGTTTATAATTAAGGTATCGATAGGTTTATCTTTCGGCGGTGACAATTTTACATGGGTCGGGAATGTCGCGCCGCCGAGACCAACGATCCCGGCATCGTTAATACGGGTCAAAATGTCCTTTGGCTCCAGGTCTGAAGCATCCGAACCGAGAGGCTGCATGTAGTCCTTTGCCCCCTCTTCATCGGGCTGAATAATAATAGAGAGCATTTTCTGCCCCAGAGGGTGAAGTACTTTTTCGATCTTTTTTACCTTTCCGGAAACCGGTGAGTGGACCGGCGCCGATACAAAAGAGCGGGCTTTTCCGATCAACTGGCCTTCCTTCACCGTATCACCCGCCTCGACACCCGGCTCGCATGGCGCCCCTATATGCTGTGCAAGAGGTACTATGAGCTGTTTGGGTATCGCGGCCCTTGTAATTTCTTTATCTTTTGAAAGCCCCTTATGATAGGCAGGGTGAACACCTCCCTTGAAGCTGAACAGTTTCATACGCACACTCCGGACTAAAATGTTTCCAGACACAGCATAGTTGTTATTAATAAATATTTCAAGAAAATATTACTAAATAAGTTATTTCTTAACAATTTATTTAGAGATTTTTTTAAACACAGGCCCCCTCCTGTTTACAGTCAAGACGGCGGTATTCACTATACAATGTAATTACTGCTTCCAGGATACCGAATGTTATGGTATATTATCGAAAAACCTGGCGCTGCAAGACCCTTAACAACCGTTTCCCAGCCCTGCATAGCAGGAGGAAGAAGTCAATTCTCAAAGACGGATATTCTCTTGATCAATATCAAAGTATTTGAAAAAAAAGAAGGTATTGCCAGGGTCCGCGTTACAGGTCACGGAGGGGGCAAAAAGGGTGAAGATATTGTATGCTGCGCGGTTTCATCTATCACCCAGACCGCGCTTGCCGGGCTTCTTTATTATGGAAAAAATTACATAAATTGGTATATGGAGGACGGGCTGCTCGATATATCAATATCTGACTGTGAAGACCGGGAGCTTTCCTCAGCTTTTAACGCTATCC
>DRHN01000244.1 GCA_011049595.1 Spirochaetota bacterium
ATTTTATAGACTGTGTAGTGACATCACCGCCGTACTGGGGGCTTCGTGATTATGGCATCGACGGCCAATTAGGGCTTGAGAAAACTCCTGAAAAATATATCAGCAAGATGGTGACTTTATTCCGGGAG
This sequence comes from Spirochaetota bacterium, assembly GCA_011049595.1. Taxonomy (GTDB): domain Bacteria; phylum Spirochaetota; class B62-G9; order B62-G9; family DRHN01; genus DRHN01. The sequence goes on from DRHN01000244.1 coordinate 129, forward strand.
GTCCGGTCAAAGCTGAAACCAACAGGCACGCTCTGGCTGAATATGGGCGATAGTTATGCTGCTAACGGAGGATCAAGTTACCAGGCATTAGATGTTCTGGGTGAGAAACTCGGAATTGGTGGAGGAAAAAAACATTCCTCTCAACTTTGTGGCAGAGCTAATACGCCGCCAGGACTTAAAACCAAGGACCTCTGCATGATGCCGCATCGCCTGGCCATGGCGCTGCAGGCGGATGGCTGGTGGATCCGATCTGATATTGTCTGGAACAAAACAAACCCAATGCCCGAAAGTGTTACCGATCGGCCGACTAAATCGCACGAATATATATTTTTATGCACGAAATCCGCGAAGTATTATTACGATGCCGATGCTATCAGGGAAGGTGCAAGTTACAACACACATGAGCGGGTATCAAGGGCGGAATTAGGCCAAAAATCCAATCCAGACAAAAAAAAGTCAGGGATTAGGCCGAGAAAAGTAGCGACTGCGGGAAGTGGAATAAAAAACAACGATTCATTTGACGCAGCTATGAATAAAATGCCTGACACCCGCAACAAGCGATCTGTATGGACAGTGCCGACCGCACCATACCCAGAGGCACATTTTGCGACATTCCCGCCGAAGCTGATCGAGCCTTGCATACTGGGCGGCTGCCCGGAGTGGGTATGCAAGAAGTGCGGCAAGGCAAGGGAGAGGATAATTGACAAGGGGGAACTTGTAGCAGACAGCCCACAATATAAACCGAGGGGCACAAATAGAGGAGATAATTTCGTCAAAAACGCCATGACGCCGGCGGGGGAAAAACAAGGCCACCCTAATTTTCATTATGAATCAAAAACAACTGGCTGGACGGACTGCGGCTGTAATGCAGGTTTTGATGGTGGGATTGTATTTGACCCGTTCATGGGGTCGGGCACAACGGCTGTAGTGGCTTATGAAAATAGAAGGCAGTACCTGGGCATCGAACTGAATCAGGAATATATCGACATGGGCAGGATCGATAAAACAAAGGCAAAATACGGGTTATTCGATGACTAACAAAATCCAAGATTACAGGATCCCTACATGGTCGTTTGTATCGGGGGAGATTCTCTACGATCAGGAGATCAACGATGCTGCATTTCGTGTCTATGCGGCCATCAGTGGTTTATGCGGGTCAAGCGGATGCTGTTATGCTTCAAATGCGTGGTTCACAGAAAAACTCGGCAAGGACAAAACAACAATAAGCCGGGCAATTTCAAGGTTGGAGAAATCGGGATTTATTTTGACAACGGTTATCAATGTTCCCAAAAAAGGCAGCAGGAGATTTATATTTACTTTTAACCTGAAACAGTTACGAAAATTGGCTCAGGTCACAGAGGTTGGGGGGTCTGCAGAAACAGCGGAAGTGTTGTCCGGAATGGCCAGGATGCTGCTCGAAAAAATGATGGTGGGGGTAGGCAAAAACGACAACCCCCCCATGGGCGATAATGAGGAGGGCCCCCTTAGCAAAAACGACCAGGACCCCATAGGCGATAATGCCCACCATAGAATAAAAGATATAGAAAAAGAGAGGGAGAGTGAAAAGGACCCCCCCTCTCGATCTTTCAAAAAAGGACCTAAAAATAAGAAAAGTCTGGAAGAGGTATGCTGGGATAATTACCTGATGGTGAAGGCGAAATTCGGGACGACTTTGGATCCCGAGTTTTATGACTTCTTCGAGAAGGAGGTACTGGGGAGGTTCCCAAAACAGGAGGTATACGCCGCCACGCTATCAGACTGGTATAACGATGTGTGGGGAAAATATGCGACAGACGACATTATTGCTGTATTGAAACGACAGAGGGATGAATCAAACGCCTGGCAGGTTAAGTGGCATCAGATCAAAAACCGGCTTGAAGCTAACATAAGAGCCAAAAAAGCACGGCAAGCCACTGAGGACTTTAGGGAAGGCCAGGTCCAGCGGGACCAGGAGCAAGCCGAAAAGATAAAGGATAGGAGAAAAGAGAGGCTTGAGTTTGCTCGAAAAAAACCGGATGAATTTAACCTAAAGTACAGAAACAACCCGATGTTTAAGATAATGGTCGATTCTGAGCCGGAGCTGGCGGAATATATACAGGAGGTGGCAGTATGAATGAAAAGATATTCCCGACGATCCATATTTTAGTAAGCATCGCGGCGATGGTGGTTTACTACACAAAAAGCGATATTCGAAAAATTATATACTGGCTTGCAGCGGCAGCACTTACGACCGTTGTGACATATTGAATTAGCGATCAGCTGTCAGCGGTCAGCGGTCAGAAAGGTGAAAGCCGATAGCTGAAAACTGAAAGCTGAAAGCCAAAAGGGATATTTATGAGTATAAATTAATAGAAAAAAATGGCGAATAGACGAAAAAAGAAACCAGGTCGCAAACCGTATGGGTATTATGCTGATGAGGCCGCGGTCGTTGAGATAATCAAGATCAAGCGCAGGCAGCGGAAGGGAAAACCGGGCCCGACCGCCTGGAACAGGATCGCCGGCGAGATGAACGCTGAGGGGTATAAAACGCAGCTTAAAAAACAATGGAAGGCTCAGAGCGTTAAAAATACATGGCTCAGGGCTCAGGAGGCACCTGTTAAGAAGAAAAAGAAGGTAGAAAAGACGACCTTGGGGCCCGGCGACTTTCTGGATGAGGCAGAGGTGATCGCTGCCAGGAGAGTGCTTAAAGAAGCCGGCGAGATACACCTGCTGATGTTGTTCGAGTTTATGGTGGGGACCGGGTTGCGGGCTTCTGAGGCCGTCCGGATAAAGATACGCGATATATCCATACGCCGGCGGAGGTGCTGGGTTAATGTTCTGGCCTCGGTCGCTAAGGGGGGCAAGCCGCGGGTGATAGTGATACCAAAAGGCCTAAAAGACCGGATATCCAAGTATATCGATCGTGTTGGAAGGCAAAATATGGATACATTTCTGGCAAGGACCGGGGGAGCTCCGCTGAATTATCGGAGTCTTTATGGCCGGGTTGTGAAGATCGGAAAGTTGATCGAAATTCCGGGCCTTCATCCTCACGCTTTAAGGCACACTTTCGCGATGATATTATACAATTATATAACTACCCCGGACAGACTCGAAAGGGTGCAGCAACAGCTCGGGCATCAACACCTGAAAACCACGCTGGTATACCTTAGAACGGCGAAAATGATAAAGCCGGACGAGATGGTGGGGTTTGGGGAGCTGTTCAATGTGTAGAGTTTATGACTATTCAACATAAAAAACGCGTAAGTCCAGGTGAAATGAAGGGTTGTAGAGGGTTAGAGATTTTTTTATATTTGAAGAGCATGTGGGGCAGGGGTATTTTTAACGTTTTTGAGAGACATTTAAGGAGCAAAAAATGAGACTAGTGACAAGATTATGGTTATCTACAGCGGTGGCGGTGTTCGCATTTATAATGAGTTGGCCGGGCGAAGAGGATTCCGTACCAGACTTACAGACATCCCCTTATCAATGGGATGGAGTACTTGGTGAGGAATATCTTGAATTGATGTGTAGTAAACACGGGATTGACTACCATGCGGATAGGGCAACGCTCGGCTATCGGATAGAATGTCCCAAGTGCGAACCTGGCTGGTGTCCTGCGTGGGATTCGAATTCAAAGGCGGAGGGAACCGGTGGGGCTTTTTATGAATATCGATCAGATGGGCAGACGATATTTAGATTTCTCGCCGCATGGCCTAAGATAGAAAAACTTGAAGCAGGTGAAAGTGTACTCATGGAGGCCGGTGATTCTCGTTCGTACTGTGGTGAGTGCGGTTATCCTGTCGGCACAGACTGGAGAGTGATTGACTTAGAGAAGCCAGAACCCAGTGAGGAGTTTATTATTACTGCCTACTGCCCATGCGTGAAGTGCTGCGGATCTCGCAGCCCGGGTGTGACGGCGTCAGGTTTGGATCTGACGGACTTTTATGGTAAGATCGTGGCTGCGGCGCCCGAGTACCCGTTCGGGACGATCATGGATATACCCGGCTATGGAATCGCCACAGTACAGGACAGGGGCGGGAAGATCAAGGGCATGCGGCTCGATGTGTTTTTTCATGATCATGCAGACGCCGTCGAGTTCGGGGGGCAGAGGCTTAAGGTGAAAGTGAGACTGCGTAAATGAAATTGAAGCTGTGTTTTGTATGGATGGTGTTTGTTGTGATAGTGGTATTGTTGTATCATGTATTTTATTATGGAGAGCAGGTGCGATAATGAACGATTTGTTTGGTGAAATGAAGTGTAATTGTCAAAGGTGCGGAGTCTCTTGCCAAGTATCCGAGCCACGAAATCCGGATGCGAAGATGTTACGACGATCAAAAGTGCCGAAAGGGTTGTGTGTTAATTGTGCTATCCATGACTGGCTCAGGAATACTTATCCCTGCAATATACTTCTGGCCCAGTCGGGACCGAAAGCACTGATCCATCCCCATGTTCAAGAACAATTCGTTGAGATAATGCGGATAGGAATGGCCGATGCTGTGCCTGATGAGATCGACTGGGCTCTGATCATGGAAAATTGGGACCTCCCTTTTGGTCATAAGATAAAGACCAGCAGCACTAATCCTGTTTCTCAGCTTGAATTTGATGAGATAACGGACGGCACACGCCCAGGGATAGGCTTCGACAAAAAGGATTTTGACTCATCAAAACAACACACGGTTTGCACCTATAAAGATTTGGAGATAACAAGTTTTGAGCAGTTAAATGAAATTGAACCGGGATTAGGGGATGAACTGAGAGATTGTCTGGATAAAGAATGAGCCTTGACTTAGAAAATGCAGTCATAGAGCGTAACAAAATAACGTATAGTTTTCCTGTAGTAATGGAGAAAAGCTTGCTGATCTCAACAGATAGAACTGACCACAGGTTTTGGATACAGAAGGTTTATAAAAGCCTACTCCACGAAAACTGCGTGATTGATGAATGTGATAGAAGATTTGAAAATACATTTAGGAGCTGGAATTGATATGAGGGCGGCGGACGGGATGAAAAAGATGGCGGAGGACTTATTAGAGGAGTTGCCTAAATTGGGATCGAACGAATTGGAGCACTGGAGTATAAAAGCGAAAACACTGGTAGTTTTTGAAACTATCAGACAACACTGTGAAGGGAATCGATATGTTAAAAACAGTTAATGACCCAAACGATTTCCCTGCAGATTGCCCGTTGAATAACGGTGATGTTGTGATCAGAAAGGTGGAATGATGAAAAAGATATATTTGGCGACGCCATACACGGGTACGAAACAACAGCAACAATCGCGATTTGAAATCGTCAACGAATGTGCAGCGAGGTTGATGAGGGAGGGTTTTTTAGTATTTTCTCCAATATCACATACTCACCCGATAGCACTGGCAGGTGCTTTGCCAAAAGGGTGGGAGTTTTGGAAAGAGTATGACTTAACTTTTATTGAGTGGGCTGATGAGATTTATGTTTTAATGCAACAAGGATGGGAAAAATCAAAAGGGGTTACAGCAGAAATAAAATTGGCAAAAGAACTTAAGAAACCAATTTGTTATCTACAGGGAGGTAAACGATGCAAGTGATCTATGAACCGAAAGGGGCGGCGCTCGAGTATGCTGAGCTGGCTGTTAATCTTTATACGGGCTGTAAGTTTGGGTGTATTTATTGTTATGCGCCTGCGATCGCTCAGCAGAACGTGCATCAGTTCTCATCGAACCCACAGCCTAAGAAGAATGTGCTTAAGCGGCTTGAGGCTGACTGTAAGAAAATGGCTGGCGACAAACGTACCGTACTGTTATGTTTTACCTGTGATCCGTATCAGAGCTTTGAAGCGGGTGTGTTGACGCGTGAGGCATTGTTGATACTTGAGAAATATAAGATGACCGCCACTGTATTGACGAAGGGCGGGCTGATAGCCGAACGGGACTTCGATATACTCAGGCGTAATAATTGGTCGTTCGGATCGACGGTGCACATGTACGATAATGACCCCGGGCGCCCGTGGGAACCGCACGCTGCTAATAATCGTTCGCGGTGCATGGCTATCAGAAACGCACACAGGATGGGGATAAAGACGTGGGTATCGATGGAGCCGGTGATATATACTGACCAGGCGTTAAAGTCGATCGAGGAGATGCACTGTAATGTCGACTTCTGGAAGGTCGGCAAGATGAACCATCGGGATCTCGATATTGACTGGAGGAAGTTTTACGACGATGTGACCGGCCTGTTGAAAAAAGTCGGTGCGGAGTATTATATTAAAGACGCTCTCTCGAAAGCCGCGGGGATATAGAATGCTTATAGATGAAATTGTTGAAATGGAATCGGGGCTATTGTTACCCGAATATGCAGCGGAGCAATATTACAAAGATACGCGACGGCCTAAGTGCATTGACTTATTCGCAGGATGTGGGGGAATGTCGCTAGGTTCGATACGAGCTGGATTCGAGGTAGTTGCTGCGGTAGATAATGATCCTTCGTCTGCGTGGACTTATATGCACAACCTCGGTACCTATCCCTGCCAATTTCATTTTGTGAATCCCAAGGACGAAAAGGGTTTGGAGAAAATGCTTAGTAAGCAATTGGGTCTATCAGAGACCGAAGGCTTTAAACCTTTCGGCGTTTCAGGCAGCGGGTGGATATCCCATGAGCCGGCGGATACTCCAGGAGTAAAGCATTTCTTTTTGGGAGATGTCCGCAAACTTACTGGTCGTGATATATTGGGCCCCTTAGATATGAAACCAGGCGAACTTGATTACATTACCGGGGGACCTCCTTGCCAGGGATTCAGTACGGCCGGCAAAAGAAATATTGCAGACCCGCGGAGTAATTTAGTTTTCGAATTTGCCAGGCTGATATGTGAGATAAGGCCTAAGTCGATATGCTTTGAGAATGTGCCCGGGATAGTCAGTATGGTTACGCCAGACGGGCTACCTGTATTAGATACTTTTTGTAGAATACTCGAAGATGGCGGCTTCGGTGGTTATAAAATGTTTAAAAAGAGCATGGAGGCCCAGGGAGTTGTGGGGTTGATGAGGTCGAAACCATCGTCGACAAAGAAGCCTAAGCGGAAGAAAGCCAAGAAAAAAGAAAAGACATTGTTTGATAAATAGCCAGGAGTTTATGGAAGAAAATAGCCTGCCGACAACCATCGGCTGGCTGGAAAGGTTGAAATGAGCTACGGCACCGAACTGATAATTGACCTGTATAAATGTGACGAGAGCAAATTCACCCGCGAGAGCATAAAAGACTGGCTGGACGAGCTGTGCGAGTTGATCGATATGGAGCAGGAGGACCTGCACTTTTGGGATTATGAGGACGTGCCGGAGAGTGAGATACCTTATGATCAGCCACACCTTATCGGGACGTCAGCTGTTCAGTTCATAACTACATCGGATATTGTGATACACACGTTGGAGATACTCAAGGAAGCTTATATTAATATATTCACCTGCAAAGACCTTGATAGCATCAAGGCGGTTACGTTTACTAAGGACTGGTTCGGTGCCGGTCAGTATGAATATCAAACCATTTTCAGAGGAAGGAAGTCGAAGATATGAATATTGTAATGATAATTCCAACGGGTATCGGATGTGTTATTGGTGGACATGCAGGCGATGCGGCTCCTGCAGCAAAACTTCTGGGCTCATGCGGAGACAGAATAATACTACACCCCAACGTGGTGAACGCGTCTGACATAAACGAGATGCCGGATAACGCATGGTATGTTGAGGGAAGTATCCTCGACCGGTTTCTTGAGGGATCAATAGAATTGGAAGAGACGTATCAAAACAGGATCTTACTGGCTGTAAATTACCCTGTAAAGCCGGAAATAATAAACGCAGTGTCGGCGGCGAGGGCTACGATCGGCGCCTATATAAGAATTGTAGAATTAAAAACCCCACTTAAGATGATTGGAACTCTCAAAAACAATGTGGCGACCGGCGAGATAACAGGATGGGAGGAGTTGATCGAGCAGGTATGGCAATATGATCTCGACGCTTTGGCGATAGCTTCAATAATCGAAGTATCAGATAAGGTGTGTTTGAAATATTATAAAGAAGGCGGAACAAACCCATGGGGTGGGGTTGAGGCGAAACTATCGAAATTATTAGCATCCGAACTCGATATGCCGGTAGCTCATGCGCCTGTTGAGGGCAATAGTGAAGAAACCCAAGCCGCGATATATAATAACCCCCAAAACCCCACAATGGCGGCAGAGGCGGTTACTAATTGTTATTTGCACTGTGTTTTAAAAGGATTACACACAGCTCCACGTATAGGTAAAGGATTGTCCGTGGATGATATTGACGTGATGGTGTCACCTTTTGGATGCTGGAGTAGACCTCATCACGCATGTGTCGAAGCGAAAATTCCCATAATAATGGTGAAAGAAAACAAGTGCGTGTTGAACCACGAACCGGAAAGCGAAGTTATACTGGTTAAAAATTATCTGGAAGCTGCGGGCGCCATTATGGCAATGAAAGCTGGTATCAGTAGAGAGAGTATTCACAGGCCATTGGAACCGACAATAATTTTGAAAGATTGATCATGAGTGAAGAACAAAGAACGTACAAGGTGAGGTGGCTGTTTTACCGTGCCAAGTTTGAGTGGCGTTCGTTTCTTAAGACTCGGAAGGTGCATCTGGTTGACGATGTTATTAATGTCTGGACGTGTTTAATAAACCTGCCCGTCGTTATCTGGGAGGAACGATCGCTGCGGCATCCTAAGAAGTGGGCCGCCGGTGTCTGGCAGTTTATCAAGGCCTGTTTCAGCCATGTTGAGATTTGGACACCTGATGCGGATGGCCGTTTTGGAGGTAAAAGTGTAGACATTGTTGGCAACGGTAAATGGGAAAGAACAACATTTTCGCCATACCTCGGTACCTGCTGGACGTCTACAATGCGGGATGGGATGGTGGGGACGTGCAGCCGGCCGGCGTCTGAGGTTATATTGCACCCGGAGCGGTGGGAGTATATCGAGTTCGAGGTTAACGAGCATGACTATAACCGTGGTGTGTTCTGGATGTGTAGAAAGGTAAAGGACAATAAGGGATACAGTAAGC